>NZ_JAMYQH010000009.1:0-206949 GCF_040320765.1 Mesorhizobium sp. M0618
TGCAGATTGCGGATTTGAAGCAGATCCTTTCCTTTTTCGCGTGGGCCTGGGCCGCTACTTTTCATCCCGCAACCCGCTTGTTGCTTGCAGGAACCAGTCCACCACAAAATTCACGGACACGGTAAGGAGAGCAATCGCGCCGGCCGGAAGTAGCGGGGTGACATCGCCGTAGGTGATCAGGGTCGCGTTCTCGCGCACCATTGATCCCCAATCGGCCGTCGGCGGCTGAATACCGACGCCGAGAAACGACAGCGCCGCAACTGTCAGGAACACGAAGCAGAATCGCAAGCCGAACTCGGCGACCAGTGGCGGCATGACATTGGGAAGGATTTCCTTGGCGATGATCCATTTCGGTCCCTCGCCGCGTAATCGTGCCACCTCGACATATTCCATCACCGCCACGTTAAGCCCGACGGCGCGAGAAAGCCGAAACACCCGGGTGGAATCCAGAAGCGCAATGATGACAATCAGGCTGGTGATCGACGAGCCGAAGATCGTCAGCAGCACCAGCGCGAAGATCAGACTCGGGATTGACATCAGCACGTCTACCGCACGCGATAATATCTGGTCGAGCCACCCCCTGTACAATGCGGCAAGAAGGCCGAGCGAGACGCCGACCGCGAAGGACAGCAACGTGGTCGCCACCGCGATAGCGATGGTGTTGCGCGCACCGTAGATCAAGCGGGTGAGCATGTCGCGGCCGAGCTGATCGGTTCCCAGTTTGAACTCCTGGCTCCACGGCGCGAAGGCTTCGCTGAAAACCTGCGTCTCGCCATATGGGGCTATCCAGTGCGCGAAAACCGCAACAAAGACGTAGCCGAGGATCACGACGATGCCGAACCACGCGCTGAACGGTGCCTTCTTCAGCGCAGTTTTCGCCCGGGTGGCACGCGAGCGCCTCAGCCTCTGAACCGCCGCGACAGATTCGGATCTGGTCATCGTGGGTGCAAGAGCCTGGGATTGGTGGCGATGGAAATAACGTCGGCTAGCAAGTTGAGAAGGATGTAAGTCGCGGCGAAAATCAGGGCGCAGGCCTGGACAACCGGAACATCCCTGGATTTCACCGCGTCAACCATCAGCTGGCCGATGCCGGGGTAGACGAACACTACCTCGACCACGACCACTCCGACGATGAGATACGCCAGGTTGAACGCCACCACAGTGACGATCGGAGCCCAGGCATTGGGCAGGGCATGCCTCAGCACGATCACCATCGGGGACATTCCCTTGAGGCGCGCCATATCGATGTAGGGGCTTGCCAGCATGTTGATGATGGCCGCTCGGGTCATGCGCATCATGTGGGCCACGATTACGAGCGTAAGGGTGATTGCCGGCAGGGCCACTTTCCAGAGATGCTCCCAAAATGGCGTCTGATCGTTCACATTCGACAATGTCGGAAATTTGGGAACCGCATTGAGCGCCCAGTTCAGCGAGACAGTGAGCCAATGAGGCAGCGTTTGAGCGAAATCGGATCCGATGAACGTGTCGCGCGAGATCACCAGGTAGGCGAGCATATAGGCGACGAAAAATTCCGGGAATGAAATGGTTGTCAGTGTCGCGACATTCACAAGCCGGTCGAACCAGCCGTTGCGGTACAGCGCAGCCAGAATGCCAAGCCCCAAGGCCAGAGGAACAGCTATCAGCGCAGTCACCGCTGCAAGGAACATCGTGTTGTAGAGGCGTGGTGCGATGATCTCGGCCACGGTACGCCGATATCCGGTGCGGCTCGCAAACGAAGAGCCGAAATCGCCATGGAGCATCTGGGCGACCCAAACGAAGTAGCGCTCGACAGGCGGACGATCGATGCCGATTTCCCGCTGGAACGCGGCGACCGTTTCGGGCGTCGCCGATTGCCCAAGCGTGGCCTTGGCGAAGTCGCCTGGAAGCATTGCGATCGCAGAGAAGATGATGATGGACACGATGAACAAAGTGACCAGGCCGAGGCCAAGGCGCTGCAGGACCGTTCTTGCGACGGGGTTCATGTGCGTGGCGTTTCCCTTTGGGCGGCAGCCCTGCACTCGGAGTAAGCCGGCCGGAGCCACAAGACCATCGCGGCTCCGGCCCGCCATCTCATGCCGTGGCGATCCACCAGCGTTCGGCCATTTTCAGTCCATCGTTCTCCCAGTTGGGCGCCACATCACCGTGTGCGAGCTTTTTGGATTGCGCGCTGACGAAATTGTTGAAGACCAGCACGATGCTGCCGCCGTCATCGTGGGTTAACTGCTGCATCTCGGCATACATCGCCGCTCGCTTGGCCTCGTCCGTCTCGGCGCGCGCCTGGACAAGCAATTCGTTGAAGTGGGGATTTTTCCAGAAAGACTCATTCCAACTGGAGTCGGCGGCGAAGGCTTGCGTGAACATCCAGTCGGCCGTGGCCCGACCGCTCCAATAGGAAGCGCACCAGGGTTTCTTCAGCCAGACATTGTCCCAATAAGCGTCCTCGGCCTCACGCACGACATTGACGTCGATGCCGCATTGGGCTGCCGTTTCGCGAATGAGCGAAGCCGCGTCCACGGCGCCGGCAAAAGCGGCATCGGCGACCGAGAGATCCACTTTCAGGTTCTCCATTCCGGCCTTTTTCAGGTAGTGCTTTGCTTTTTCCGGATCGAAGCTGTGTTGCGGTTGCGGATCTTTGGCGAATTTGATGGCCGGCGCGATGGGGTTGTCGTTGGCCACAGTAGCGTGGCCAAGAAAGATCTTGTCGACGATTTCTTGGCGATTGATTGCCCATTTCAATGCCATTCGCACTTCCGGATTATCAAACGGCGCCATCGTGACATTCATCGGCAAGGTGTAGTGCCCGTAGCCAGTGACTTCTACGATTTCCACCTTGGGATTGCGTTTCAACATGCCGAGGGTCTTCAGGTCGGCGCGGCCGATATAGTCCACCTCCCCCGTGGACAGCGCCGCCATGCGAGCGGCAAGATCCGTGATTGCGATGAACTCCACCTCGTCGAGATAGGGCTTGCCATTCTTGAAGTAGTTTGGATTGCGCTTGAGTTTGGCCGAAACACCGGGCTGGAAATTCTCGAGGACGAAAGCACCGGTGCGAACGCCTGAAGCCCAATCCGCCTTGCCGTCCTTGGCCGGCATGATGACCAGATGGTAGTCACTCATAATGTAAGGGAAATCGGCGTTGCCGTCCTTGAGCGTGAAGACCACCGTTTCCGGGCCGTCCGCCTTGACGTCGGCGACGGAGTCCAACAGCGATTTCGCCGCCGATTTGGTGTCCTTGCCCATGTGATATTGCAAGGAGGTCACGACGTCATCCGCCGTCACGGTCTTGCCGTTATGAAAGGTTGCGCCTTTGCGCAGCTTGAAGGCCCAGGTTTTGGCCCCATCCGAAGTTTCAAAGCTCTCGGCGAGGTCCGGTTGGACATTGCCTTTGGCGTCGACCTCGGTGAGGCTGTTGGACAGCGAGCCCGAAAAAGCGGTTTGTGTGAACGTGTCGGGGTAGCCGGCCGGATCGATCGAATCCGTCGTCGCGCCATGAGCCATGCCGAGCTTGGCGAAGCCGCCCTGCATCGGTTCGGCCCGCGCCGTGCTCACGAACAGCCGGTCGGCGGCGGCAACGGTCAGGCCCGCGGCCAGCCCAAGATGAATGAAGTCGCGGCGGGAAACCTTGCCGCCTCCGATCAGGCTTTGCGCGATACCAAGCTTGTATTCAGATTCTGACATTTGACTCTCCCATTGCGGAGTTCTCCGCGTTATTTCTCGTCAAGCACCGGCGAACAAATCTGCTTATTGGCTCCCGCCACCTTTCCTTCGAATTTTTCCAATCCCAATCGGCTTGCGCCAATCAGGCCGTCACGTAGATGCCGCCGGCTTCGACGGTGACTGGAAATGTGCGCGCGCGAACGGAGGGATCGACCAAGGCCGCGCCCGACTTGATGTCGAACTCCCAGCCGTGCCAGGCGCATCGAACGATCTCGTTTTCGCGATGATAGATGAATTGCGCCTGTTCAACGGGCGCGGTTGTGCCGCATTGCGGCCCCTCGCAAAGCGGAGCGCCGCGGTGCGGACAGACATTGAGCAGCGCGTGGAATGAATCTCCGATGCGGAAAATCCCGACGGAAAGGCTGCGGATCTTGGCGATGAACGGAGACCCTGTTTCGATCTCGTCGACGCGGCAGATATAGGTCTTCTCGGGCATCGTATGCTTCCTCAGGCGGCATTCGCGGCTTGCGCGCGGGGGATGCGTTTGTAGACTTCCAGCGCGTTCAGTCCCATGATCTTGCTCTTCCAGGCAGGAGGGATTTGCAGCGTGTTGGCATCGTCGTAATCCCAGTGCGGATAGTCCGATGCGAACATCAGCGTGTTTTCGCCGTCCATCGCCTCGAGCGTGGACCAGAGATGTTGGATGTTTGCAGGCTGCTCCAGCGGCTGCGTGGAAAAGCGGATGTTGCGCCGGCAATATTCAGACGGCAGCATCTTCAGCCATGGCGTCTCCTTGCGCAGCGCTTTGTAGTCGGCGTCCAAGCGCCAAAGGACCGACGGAACCCAGGCGACGCCGCACTCGATGATCACGAAGTAGAGGTCCGGCCATTTCTCGAAGACGCCATGGGCGATCATGCTTGCCACGTGCGACATCGCCGACATGTGCAGAATGGCATGCGTTTCCCAGAAGAATGTCGTCGGGGCAGGAGCAATGGCAGTTGAATTCACGCCGCCATGCCCGCCCAGATGAATGGCGAATGGCAACCCCACTTCCGCGCAGGCTTCGTAGATCGGATGGTAAAACGGGTCGCCATACGGCTTGACGGACCCCTGGGAGGCGAGAACCTGGACCATGCGCGGATGACTGCCAAGACGGCGTATCTCGGCGGCAGCGAGCTTCGGATCCTGTGGCGCGATGATGATCGAGCCCATGAAACGATCGTCTTTCGGCAACCACTGATCGATCTGATAATCGTTGTAGGCGCTGACCAGAGCGCTGGCATAGTAAGGGTTAGCCAGGGTCGACGCCTCGATAGGCTCATCGCCGGTCAGGATCGCCACGTCGACTTTGTATTTGTCGAGGTGCTTCTCTTTCATGATGAGATAGTTGTCGGCTTCCGTTTTCGGACGGATGTCCTTGCGGGAAAAGTCCTGCGGGTGGAACCAGGGCCGATGACCATGCGGAAAGGCGCCAACGGGACCTGTTTTCTCGCCCTCGATGAACATGTCTTTCCACAAGCCGGAGAGATAGGGCTCCAACACGGTGGCGCTTGACCAGTAATTATGACAGTCGCAGTCGACTATGAACACTTCTTCCGCTCCGTATCCGTGTCTCGTCCCGGCGGCGCTGCCGGCCGCTGATCTGCTGCAGCTTCCGCCTTGAGTATTGTTTGATCAAGCTTATGATACGTGGAATATGATCGAGTTTTTCGATTGGATATTTCATGCAACTTGATCACATCGAGACCTTTCTCGACATTATCGAATCGAGAAACTTCAATCGCACCGCGGATCGGCTAGGGTTGACCCAGTCGACGATCAGCACCCGCATCAAGAACCTCGAGAGCGCAATCGGGTCCGAACTGTTCCAGCGCGGACGCGCCGGGGCGGAGCCGACCGCCGCAGGGCGCCGGTTCGAAGCTTATGCAAGATCCTTGCTGTCCACATGGTCGCAGGCTCGCCACGATGTCCGGGCGTTCAATCGTTTCGAAGGCACCTTGCGCGTCGCCGCGCAGGTCGGGATGACCCGCTCGGTTTTGCCGGGTTGGGTGGAGACGCTGTGTCAGGCTCTTCCCAAATCGTCGATCCATGTCGAGTCGGATTATTCAAACCAGATGGTCAGCGACCTAAGCATGGGAAATCTCGACATCGCAGTGCTTTACGCTCCGCGATACCTACCCGAAATCTCCTATGAGCATTTGATGGTTGAGGAATATGTGATGGTTTCCACGGTGGCCAGAACCCTCTCCGAGGTCGATCCCGAAACCTACATTCGTCCGGGCTATACGGTCCTGCTGGAGAAGGCCCATGCCGAATTGCTCGGCGAGTTGGCGATCTGTCGCCTTTCCATGGGATCGGAAACCTTGGCGGAGATGATGCTACGGCGCACGGGCGGCACCTGCTATATGAGAAGTGACGATGCGCGCAGGTTCGCCCTCGAACGCCCATCGTTCATCGTCGAAGGCGCTCCGACGCTGCATCAGCCGGTACACACGGCCATCCTGGCGCGCCGCAAACACGAACCGATCATCCGCAAGGGAATCCGCGCCCTTCACGTTGCCGTGATGTCACTGGATATGTAATCGAAATACTCGATCATAACTCGGCAGGGATGCTTCTGTTGCGGGGGGCCTGGAACTGACATCTTGGCTCGACTTCAAACCGAGATGAATGATGAACGCACACGTTTCCTTTGGGGCCCCCGACCTCCTCCCGATGAGGCGCCATCGGCAATGGGCACAAACCACATCGCAGCTTGTACTCTGCCGTCGTGTCATCGAGGAAACGCCCGATGTGAAAACCTTCGTTTTCACATCCCCGACGGATCGGATGTTCTGCTTCAGCGCGGGCCAGTATGTGCTCGTGCACCTCAAGATCGAGGGTGCCGCGGTGACGCGCTCCTACTCTGTTTCGTCACCACCGACGCGACCGCTCGACCTGCAGATCACGGTGAAGCGAACACCGGGCGGCCTGGTTTCGAATTGCCTCCACGACAATTTGGGGGCGGGCGACGAGATCGAGATCGAAGGGCCGCTCGGCTCATTCAATCTCGATGACCTGCCATATGAAAAGCCGCTCTTCCTTTCGGGCGGCAGCGGGATAACGCCGGTGATGTCCATGCTGCGTGCGCTTACCGACCGCGCGGCCGACCAGGATATCTCATTCGTTCATAGTGCCAGAACGCCTGGTGACATAATCTTTCGAGGGGAATTGGACGCACTTGCCTCTCGCTTTCCCAACGTAAAAGTAACGTGCGTTTGTAGCCAGGAAGATCCCACCTGGAGGGGGCCGACTGGCAGAATAGACAGCCAGATGCTGCTGACCCTCGTTCCCGATCTCCACAACCGCACTATCTTTGCCTGTGGCCCTGAAGCGTACATGAAAGCCGCACGTGCCTGCCTGGATGCGATTGGCGTGGCTCCGTCGCGGTACCACCAGGAGAGCTTCGGCGGCGTCAGCAGCCCTCAGTTGGAACCGGCCTCGACAATACCATCTTCGGTCCGTTTCGTCCGCTCCGGGATCGTGCATAACTGCTTGCCCGGAGAGACGCTGCTGGAGGCGGCACGCCAATGTGGCGTCTACGTCCCAACCGCCTGCCAGCAGGGAGTTTGCGGCACATGCCGCATCGCCAAGTTGTCCGGCGAAGTCGCCATGGAGGATCTCGGCGGTCTGGCCCCTGAAGAGAAGTCGGCCGGCTATGTCCTGGCATGTTGCAGCCGCCCGCAAGGAACGGTTTTGCTCGATCTTTAACCCCGGGTGCTTGGTTCAGCATTGAAGCCGGCGCAGTAGTGTTGAACTGCCGGTGAAGGCGTTGCCGGCGTAGCGGACTGATGCCCATCGACCCCAGCCGATATTGCTCAGAAGTCGAGAGCGACCATCATGCCGCGGACTTCGGCCATTTCCAGCAGCAGGTCTTGCAGTCTTTCGTCCAGCGCGGCACCGGTCAGCGCCAGAAGCTCGGTGATGCTCTCTCTCATCGATATGACGGCAGCGCCTGTCTTCTCGGCGAGCAGCCGACCGATGGCAGCTCGGATCAGGTCGTCCTGATCAGACATCGCTTCACCTCCCGACGCACTGCAACCTCCCCTTGCTTTCCATGCCTCACCGCCGCTTTCGACAACAGGGCGTGATTTCCCATACGGTATGATTTTCGATGCGACATCAGGCACCTTTGCTCATGCCAGCAGACCGTCTCGATGGGCCCGCCAGTCGTTCAACACCGACAATGAGGGCAGCAGCGAAAAAGGGCCGGGCTGGACCGTTTCAACCGCTGCAAGCAGCGCCAGCGGCACTTCGTGCCGATAAAGCCCAATGCACACGCCCCCTTCGACCGTTGCCGGCAATTCCGTGATTGTGTCGAAAATCGAAAACGTACCCGTTGGCTCTTCCACGATTTCGAAACGCCCCACCCGAAACCTCCCTCTGCACAAAAGTAGCGACCAACGCGGACATCCCCAACCGGTTCCCTGAGGCCGGCACTTTTTTTCGCGCCTTGGTTGTAGCGCATACCGCCAGGACAGTCATGCCCGCAGGGCGCACAGTCAAAATCGCTACGCACATTTTAAATCTTGACGCGTGTCAATTTTTTATAAAACATGCGCAAACGCTGGCATGGCATCGGCCGGCGCTCTGGGAGGAGCAATGCCTGACGTCGAAAGCGCCCGAACCTGGGCTGCAGTCCACATCCCAAGCGGGCAGCATTCTGTTGGCGAGACCCATCGCGCCGGGCGCCGGGCTCGCGCCCCGTCGGACATTGCAGTCGCCGGCCAGCGACATTGATGCAGCCCATAAAACAATCAGGAGGAGGAAAAACCATGCGTATGTTCAATTGCCTGAAGCTTGGCACGAACCTGCTTGGCGCAGGCATGCTTGCAGCCATCGTCGCAGCGCCCGCCCATGCCGAGGATGCGGCGAAAGTCGCGGCCATCGTCAAAGGCCTCGACAATCCGTTCTTCCAGACCATGCAGAAGGGCATCGAGGAGCAGGCCAAGGCAAACGGCGTGAATGTCAGCGTCCAGGCCGCCGCCAACATGGGTGACGCCACCGGCCAGGCCGACCGCCTGACCGCCATGGCCATGCAGGATTTCGATTGCTACCTGGTCAACCCGATCAGCGTCTCCAATCTCGTCCAGGCGCTGGTGCCGGTCGCCCAGAAGAAGAAGCCGATCGTCAACATCGACTCGACCATCGACCCCGAGCAGGCCAAGGCCGCCGGCTTTGCCGTCTCGACCTATATCGGCACCGACAATGTCGCCGCCGGCGCGTTGGCCGGCGAAGAGATGCTGAAGCTGGTGCCGAAGGGCTCCAAGGTCGCGCTGGTCGCCGGCATCGTCGGCGATGTCGGCTCCAACGCCCGCATCAAGGGCTTCAAGCAGGCGGTGGAAGGTAAACTCGACATCGTGGTGATGGTCAGCGCCGACTGGGATCGCGAAAAGGCGCTGACCGCCGCAACCGATATCCTCGCTGCCCATCCGGACCTCGCCGGCTTCTTCGCCGCCAACGACATCATGGCACTCGGCGTCGAGCGCGCCGTGCGGACCTCGGGCAAGGACGTCAAGGTGATCGGCCTCGACGGCATCGTCGACGCGCTGAAGTCGATCGCATCAGGCGAACTCACCGCCACCGTCGCCCAATATCCCTATGTCGTCGGCGCCATGGGCCTCGAGGCCTGTGCAGTGGCCGCCAAGGGCAAGGAACTGCCGGCCAACGTGCCAGCACCGGTGCTGTTGATCAACAAGGACAATGCCGAAGCCTCGCTGAAGAATTTTCCGCGTCCGGGCGGCGACTATCCCGATCCCTTCCGCGAGATGCTGAAGTGAGCACACCTGCAGACAACGCGCCCGCCGCCCATTCGGCGGGTGCGGAGGAGAGCCGTCCCTCCCTGGCGGCTCTCCTCCTCGATCCCTCCTTCTGGGCCGACTGGGCATCCGTCGTCGGCCTGGTCGGCCTCGTCATCGTCTTCGGCATCGCCCAGCCGGTCTTTCTCAGCGTCGCCAATCTGCAGGCGCTGTTACTGGCGGCTGCGATCCTGGTCGTGCTGTCGATCGGCCAGACCTTCGTCATCGCCACCTCGGGCATCGACCTGTCGCTGGCGGCCGCCGTCATGCTCGGCGCCATCATCCTCGGCCTCGTCAATGCCGCCGACTACGGCATCTTCATCGCCTGCATGCTCGCGGTTCTCGCCACCAGCGCCGTCGGCTTCCTCAACGGGCTGATCATTACGGCAGGCAAGATCCCCGACTTCGTGGTGACGCTCGGCACGCTGTCGGGCATCACCGGGCTTGGGCTCATCCTGTCGGGCGGCGAACCGACCATGGTCGGCTCGACCTTCCTGCTCAGGCTCGCCTCGGGCTCGTTCGGACCGTTCGGCTATCCGGTCTGGGTAGCGATCGCAGCCGTCATCGTCGCCCATATCGCGCTCTACCACACGCGCTTCGGCGTGCATCTGCTGGCGACCGGCGGCCAGGCTGAAAGTGCCGGCGCGCTGGGCATCCGCACCAACCGGGTCAAGATCGCCGCCTATACGATTTCCGGTCTCTGCGCCGGCATCGCGGCCATTCTCCTGGTCGCCCGCATCGGCTCGGCCGAACCGCAGATCAACACCAGCCTGCTCTTGAATTCGGTGGCGGCGGTGGTGCTGGGCGGCGTCAGCCTGTTCGGCGGCCGCGCCAGCATTCTGGGACCGGCGATCGGCGCGCTGATGCTCACAGCACTCGTCAACGGCCTGACCTTGCTCAACGTCTCGGCTTTCTACCAACCGCTTGCCGTGGGGGCCATCGTGGTGCTGGCGGCGCTGATCATGCGGTATCAGAAATGAGCGCTCCCCATCATATCCCCGCCACTGAGGCGATCATCGCCTGCGAAGGGCTGAGCAAGCATTTCGGCGGCATCCGCGCCTTCACCGACGTCGCCTTCCAGGCCCGTCGCGGCGAGGTCACCGCCGTCATCGGCGACAATGGCGCCGGCAAGTCGACGCTGATCCGCAGCCTGGTCGGCGTGCATCAGCCGGACACCGGCAATTTGTTCTTCGACGGACGGGCGCGGCCCTTCGCCAATCCCGACGAGGCACGCAAGGCCGGCATCGAGACCGTGCACCAGAACCTGGCGCTGATCGACGAACTGACGGTCGCGCAGAACCTGTTCCTCAACCGCGAGATCGTGCGCCGCATCGGCCCGTTCGCTTTCCTCGACCGCAAGGCGATGAAGCGCGAGGCCCGCTTAATGCTGTCGCGGCTGTCGATCAACGTGCCGTCGATCAACCAGCGTGTGCGGCGTCTGTCGGGCGGCCAGCGGCAGGCGATCTCGATCTGCCGCGCTGTCGGCTCCGGCGCCAAGCTGGTGGTGATGGACGAACCGACGGCGGCGCTCGGCGTGCAGGAGACGGCCAATGTCGAGGCGCTGATCCGGCGCCTGCGCGAGCAATCCGTCAGCGTCATCCTGGTCAGCCACAATTTCGATCAGGTCCGCCGCCTGTCCGACCAGATCTGGGTGATGCGGGCGGGAAAGATGGCGGCGACCGTGCGCGCTTCCGAAACGTCCGGAAATGAGCTCGTCGCGCTGGTAACCGGCGCGGCATAGTCCTGCAGCATCAGACTTGAAATCAAAGGGAGTTCGCCTGTGGCACCAATTCGTGTCGGACTGATAGGTCTTGGAGAGGTCGCGCAGTCGATCCATCTGCCTGTGCTGGGCGATCAGCGCGACCGCTGGGTGATCGCGGGCGTGTACGACGTGTCGCCCAGCCTGGTGTCACTCGTCACCTCCGAATTTGCGACGGCAAAGGCCTTCGACACGGCCGAGGCGCTGATTAATTCGCCCGACATCGACGCTGTGTTCGTGCTGTCATCCGACGATACCCACAGCCGCTTCGTGCGGGCGGCGATTGCTGCCAACAAACATATCCTGCTGGAAAAGCCCGCTTGCCTCACGGTGCGCGAAATCGACGATCTGCTGGCGCTGATGCCGGGCTACGACAAGACCCTGTTCGTCGGCTATATGCGCCGCTATGCGCCCGCCTATCTGGCCGCCAGGGACGAGCTGCCCGCCTTCGCCGACATCACCCATGTCCGCATCTTCGACCTGATCTCGGAGGGCCGGCATTTCCTCAAGAAGAGCCAGAACGTCCTTTACCCCCAGGACATCGACCCTGCCCTGCTGGCGCGTGGCGCAAGCGAACGCGACGCGCTGATCCGCGAGGTGGTGGGCGCCGACGCGCCGGCCGATCTGGTGCGCGCCTATCGCGGGCTGACGGCACTTTCCTCGCACCACATTTCGGCGATGCGTGGGCTGATCGGCGAGCCGACGCGCGTGCTGGCCGCGCACCGCACCAACGGCGGCGCCAACACATCAGTCACCTTCGACTACGGCCATTTCGCCTGTCTCTACGACGCGGTGGTCGACGATCTCGGCTTATTCGACGCCATGATCGAGGTGCGCTCGAACAACAGGCGGGTGCGCATCATCTACGACACGCCCTACATCCGCAGCCTGCCGACGCGGCTGGAGGTCACCGATGCCGGCCCGTTCGGCCCGGTGACGAAAACCCTCGGGCCTCTCTACGGCGATGCTTTCTCGAAAGAACTCGAGACTTTCCACCGCCACATCACCGAAGGCACAAAGCCGCTGACCGACCTCGCCGATTCCCGCCGCGACCTGGCGCTGATGGCCGAGATCATCGAGCGGATGAAGGAGAGTGGCGGGCGCTGAGGCGCTGCCTGCCGCCTACTTCCCACAGTGATGATCGTTGATCTTGTTCAACGCATTCGCGTCGGGTCCGACGCGATGATAGGAGCACGCGCCGGCTGCTGTCGTGACCAACTGCTGATCGTAGTAGCGCGGGCCGCCGAACAGGATGTCGATGAGATCGCCTTCGGCGGGAACGTAGCGTTCGGAGTGGACCCGGCGGTCGTGATACCGGTCGCCAGCGAAAGCCGGGGCGCAAACGCTTGAGCCCATGGCGACAGCGAGAGCTAGGATCGCAACGCATTTCGTGGTCATCGCCAATACCCTCCTGGCCATTTCCGGAATCACACCATACATCCAAAACCGCCAGCCGGACAAAAGTTCCGGAGATGACCGCGATAGGCTCTTGCCGAAGCCAGCTGCCTCGCTCATCCATGGTGCGTGGAAATGTGGGACCCGTGATGACCGATGCCGGCTTTCATCTCGTCGAAGCGACGATCGACCAATTGCGCCGCGCGCTCGATGACGGCACCGTCACCAGCGTCGAACTGGTCGGGGCGTATCTCAGGCGCATCGCGCATTTCGACCGGCACGGCATCAGCCTCAATGCCGTCCCGTTGCTCAACCCTGGCATGTTCGAGGAGGCTGCCGCCTCCGACCAGCGCCGCCGCAACGGCACCGTGCTCGGGCCACTCGACGGCATCCCCTACACCGCCAAGGACAGCTACAAGGTATCAGGCCTGACGGTCGCCGCCGGCTCGCCGGCCTTCGAGCATCTCATTGCCAATGAGGACGCCTTCACCATCGCCCGGCTGCGGGCCGGCGGCGCGGTGCTGATCGGGCTGACCAACATGCCGCCGATGGCCAATGGCGGCATGCAGCGCGGCGTCTATGGCCGCGCCGAAAGTCCGTACAATGGCGACTATCTCACCGCCGCCTTCGCATCGGGCTCATCCAATGGCTCCGGCACAGCGACAGCGGCCAGCTTCTGCGCCTTCGGGCTTGGCGAGGAAACCTGGTCGTCCGGCCGCGCGCCGGCCACCAACAATGCGCTGGTCGCCTATACGCCGTCGCGCGGTGTCATTTCGGTGCGCGGCAACTGGCCGCTGGTCCCGACCATGGATGTCGTCGCGCCGCACACGCGCAGCGTCCCCGACATGCTCGAACTGCTCGACGTGATTGTCGCCGACGACCCCGAGACGCACGGCGATTTCTGGCGCGCGCAGCCCTGGGTCAAGCTGCCGAAAAGCTCCGACGTGCGGCCGCCGCGCTATACCGACCTCACACTGGCGGGGTCGTTGAAAGGCATGCGGCTTGGCGTGCCCAGAATGTATATCGGCCGCGACACCGAGGCCGACAAGCCGATCGAAACCCGCGCCTCGGTACTTGCCCTGTGGGAGCAGGCGGCGGCCGATCTGAGGCGGCTTGGCGCCGAGGTGATCGAGGTCGATTTTCCCGTCGTCTCCAACTATGAACGCGACCGTCCCGGCGCGCGCAGCATGGTCGAGCGCGGGCTGGTGCCCCCAGAGTTCGCCGAGCGCGAGCTCTGGGACCTCTGCATCTGGGGCTGGGACGACTTTTTGCGCGCCAATGCCGATCCGGCGCTTCCCGATCTCGTCTCGGTCGATGGCCCAAAGATCTTCCCGCAACCGCCCGGCACGCTGTCCGACCGATACGAAGGCGGCTTCGACCTGAGGGTATATGTCGAGCGGGCACGGTCCGGCGTCACGCCCCTCGTGGACATTCCAACGCTGGAAGAGGGACTGAAGGGACTGGAAGCGACAAGGCGGATCGATTTCGAGGACTGGCTGGACGCGCAAGGCATCGACGCCGTGGTGCTGCCCGCCGCTGCCGATGTCGGGCCGGCCGATGCAGACATCGACGAGGCGTCCGCCGCCTTTGCCTGGCGCAATGGCACCTGGGTCGCCAACGGCAATCTGGTCTGGCGCCATTTCGGCATCCCCACCGTCACCGTGCCGATGGGTACGATGGCCGATATCGGTATGCCGGTCGGCCTGACTTTCGCCGGCAAGGCCTATGACGACGAAAGGCTGCTGCGCATGGCCGGCGATTTCGAACGCTCCACGCAGCGCCGCACCCGCCCGCCGCGCACGCCAGAACTTGCCGCCGATGTGTTTTCAGGCCGCCCCGCCCGAGCCGACGACAGCAAGGCGTCAGCGTTCGCCATCACGCTTGCCGCCGAGACGCGGCCTTTCGGCGATCAGGACGAGATCGTCATCACGCTCGACCTGCCAAATGAGGTGTCTGGGACGGCCTGCCTCAAGGTACATGTCAACGGAGAGGCCGTCGCGCTGCAGCGAAGCGGTGCGCGCTTCAGCGGGCACGCGCTCATTCCGGCCGCCGAGCATCAGCGCTTCCACAGCGTCTGGCGTGGCTCCTACGGTTCGATCGTCACAGCGGTGGTGTGGCTGGAGGATGGGCGCAGCGCCGGCGCCTATCTGGTTACGGGCGGGATTGGGTGAGGTTGCGCAATTCGTGCCTTAAGCCTCCCCGAATTCGTCATCCTAGGGCGGAGCAAGGAGCGAAGCGACGCGGCGCAGACCCTAGGATCCATGCCAGGACTGTGACCGAAGAATGCATCGGTCCAGAGCAATTGAGGTCAACTTTTCTTTCCAGATGCAGCGATTGCGACTGAAAGTTCTCCACCGTCGCACCGCACGGAAGTCGCGGCATGGATCCTAGGGTCTTCGCGACGTCGCTTCGCGACTGCTACGCCCTAGGATGACGAAGCGTGGGGTTCGCAAAAGTGACGTCAATCAACGATCGCCAACCTCTCGCAGTTCTGGCAGCGCCGTTCCCCTCGTCATCCACTTGCAAAGCGACTCTCGACATAGGCCAGGTCCCGCTGAATGACATCCCGCTTGTCTTGCGACAGACCGCCAAGCAGCTTTTCATCGAGATATCCTGCTCGAATAAGCTGCGCGAACACGAAGAGAAGCTGCGAATAGCGATAGTCGAACGTGCGATCGATTTCCCGTCGCTGTTCACGCAAATAGCCTTCGAGCTCCCACATCTCGGAGGGCTGCGTCACCGCACTCGCCTTGCTTTTGAAGTCGGCCATCGTCTTTGCGAGCGCCGCCTCAAGAGCGGTATCGAAGGCATGGCGCGCGAGCTTCTTTTCGGATCCGGACCACTCGAAATCACTCATTTGATATCTCCATGGATGCCCTGTGAATTCAACCCAGGTTTTCACGAAAACGTGCCTGCTGCTACCCCCGCGCCGCCCAAAGCAAACCCCGCTCCACCATCAGCGCCATTTCCGGCACCGCGAACTCATCCGCCGTGTGACCAAGGGAACTGTAGAAAACCTTCCCCGCCCCATAGCGCCGTTTCCAGACGACCGGCATGACGACGCCGCCTATCCCCGGAAAATGCGCGTCGGTGAAGGTGGTGGTCGCCAGCACCTCGTTGCTTGGGTCGACATGCATGTAATATTGCTCCGACCGGTAGGCGAAATCGCTGATACCTTTTGTGATCGGATCGTCCGGCCGGGTGATGGCGACGTGATAGTCGATGATGTTGCCGGGATGCGCGACCCATTGACCGCCGGTCATGAACTGATAGTCGGGCTCGTTGCGGAAACTGTCGCCCATCGTCCCGTGGAAACCGCCGAGTCCGCTCCCCCCGCGAACCGCATGCGTCAGGTTCTGCAGCTCGGCTTTTTCGATCGTCGACATCGTGATGATCGGCACAATGAGATCGAAGGAAGCAAGCTGCGGATCGGCGAACATCGCCGTGCCCTGGCCAAGCGTGACGTCGAAGCCGTTGCGTTCAAGCAGATTGCGAACGATATCCGCGCTCTGTTCCGGCGTATGGCCCTCCCAGCCGCCCCAGGCGATCAAGGCCTTCTTTGGCATGGTGTACCTCCCTGGAGCACTCCGCGTCGATCGATCCGGCGTCAGCGCCAGCCCAGCGCCGGCGCGACATGGGTCAGGATCGCCTCGATGACATGCGCATTATAGTCGACGCCGAGCTGGTTCGGAACGGTGAGCAGCAGCGTGTCGGCCTCGGCGATCGCCTCGTCCTGCGCCAATTCCTTGATCAGCACATCCGGCTCGGCGGCGTAGCTGCGCCCGAAGATCGCCTTGGTGTTCTCCTCGATGAAGCCGATCTGGTCGCGGCTTTCGTTGCCGCGTCCGAAATAGGCGCGGTCGCGATCGTCGACCAGCGCGAAGATGCTGCGGCTGACCGAGACGCGCGGCTCGCGGCTGTGGCCGGCCGCCTTCCAGGCCTCGCGGTAGATGCGGATCTGCTCGGCCTGCTGGACGTGGAACGGCTTGCCGCTCTCGTCGAATTTGAGCGTCGAGCTTTGCAGGTTCATGCCCAGCTTGGCCGCCCACTCCGACGTGGCGTTGGTGGCCGCGCCCCACCAGATCCGCTCGCGCAGGCCTTCCGAATACGGCTCGAGGCGCAAGAGGCCGGGCGGATTGGGGAACATCGGCCGCGGATTGGGCTGTGCGAACCCCTCACCGCGCAGCGTCTCGAGAAAGACCTCGGCATGATGCCGCGCCATGTCGGCGTCGCTTTTGCCTTCCGGCGGCGCGTAGCCGAAATGGCGCCAGCCATCGATCACCTGCTCGGGCGAGCCACGGCTGATGCCAAGCTGCAGGCGGCCGCCGGCGATGATGTCGGCGGCACCGGCGTCCTCGGCCATGTAGAGCGGATTCTCGTAGCGCATGTCGATTACTGCAGTGCCAATCTCGATGCGGCTGGTCTTGGCGCCAACGGCGGCCAGCAGCGGGAACGGCGAAGCGAGTTGGCGGGCGAAATGATGCACGCGGAAATACGCCCCATCCGCGCCAAGCTGTTCGGCGGCGATGGCGAGGTCGATGGATTGCAAAAGCGCGTCCGATGCCGAGCGCACTTGCGATTGCGACGAGGGCGTCCAGTGCCCGAACGACAGGAAACCGATTTTCTTCATAGCCATGCGATATAAGGATGCGCGTCAGGCTTCAATGCCAAAGAGATTTTTCGACACGCCCGATCGAGGCTCATGCATCGCTATTTTCAAACGCGCCGATGCCTTGCGCGATCAGGTTGGTCGCCATGACCAGCGAGACGATTGCCGCGGAATTGAAGACGACGACCCACCATTTGCCCCCGGTCAGGAAGCCGTAGCCGTCGGCGACGGCCAGTCCCCAGTCGGCCGATGGCGGCTGGATGCCGAGGCCGAGAAAGCTCAGCGTCGCGATCGAAAAGAACGCGTAGCCCAGCCTTGTGACGAGTTCGATGAGGATCGTTTCCCTGATGTTGGGCAAGATCTCCAGGAACATGATGGCGAGCGGGCCCTCGCCGCCAAGCCGCGCAGCGCTGACATAGTCGCGCTCCTTCTGCTCGCGCACGGCGGCGCGGACGGTGCGAGCCACCAGCGGCGCGTAGGCGATGCCGATCACCAGGATGACGGTCAGGTTCGACGGGCCGATCGCCACCAGCGTCATGGTGACGAGAACAATGAACGGAAACGCCATCAGCGTATCGAGCAGCCGCGCGCCGATGGCATCGACCAGGCCGTCGAAATAGCCGAGCACCAGACCGATGATGCTGCCGGCGGCAACGCCGGCCAGCGTCGCCAGCGGCGCAACCAGCAGGATATCGCGCGATCCGACGACTATGCGGGACAGCACGTCGCGGCCGAGATGATCGGTGCCGAACCAGTGCAGCGCATCGGGCGGCGTCAGCATCGCCAGAAAATCCTCGGCATAGGGATCGTAGGGAACGAAGAGGTTGCCGAACAGTGCGCAAACGACCCAGAACAGAAGCAGCAGCGATCCGACCACGACCGACGGGGCCAGTCCGGAGAAAACACTGCGGATCCTGCGCACTGCCGGAAAGCCGGCCACCGCGCGCCGTGGTGCGGGAAACTCCGCCAGATCCGTCATGGCGAGGTCCGGCGGCGTTGCCGCGGATCGAGCAGCGCCAGCACGAGGTCGCCGGCCGCCGCCGACAGCACGAAGATTGCCGCCATCACCAGCACGCCGGCCTCGAGCATCGGGAAATCGCGTGCCTTGGCCGCATTCAGAACCAGATTGCCAAGCCCCTGGATGCCGAACAGCGCCTCGATCACCACCAGCCCGCCAAGCATGTAGCCGGTCTGCGTCGCCAGCACCGCGATGGTCGGCGTCAGCGCGTTGCGCAGCACGTGCCGAAAGATGATCTCGCGCCGCTCCAGCCCTTTCAGGACGGCGGTGCGCGTATAGTCGGCGGCCATTGCCTCGATCACCCCTGCCCGCGTCATCCGGGCGATGTAGCCGGCAAGGTTCAGCACCAGCGGCAGCGCCGGCAGGATCAGATAATAGCCATGCGTCCAGAAGCCCGCGCCATCGGGCGCAACGCCGGAGATCGGGAACCAGTTCAGCCACAGGCCGAAGAGGATAAGGAGCATCAGCCCGGAAACGAAATCAGGCACGATGCCGAAGGAAACGCCCGCCATCACGATCAGCCGGTCGATCAGGCGGCCGGCATTGAGACCCGCGATGACGCCGGCCCCTACACCAAGCGGCACGAGAAAAATCAGAATAATGCCGGCAAGGGCAGCAGAGCGCTTGAGGCTTTCGAGCACGAACGGCGCCACCGGCCCGCGCATAGACAACGAGGTGCCGAAGTCACCGGTCACGGCCTTGCTGAACCATAGCCAGTACTGGACGAGAATCGGCTGGTCGGCGCCGAGCCGCTTGTTCAGTTCCGCCACCGCCTGCGCGTCGGCAAACGGACCGAGCATCACGCGGCCGACATCGCCGGGCAGGACCTGCCCGGCGAAGAACACCAGGATGCTGACCAGCCACAGCGTGAGGACAAGTGTGCCCACACGCGTTGACAAAGTGCGGCCCGTCAGCATGTCTCGATCATGCCTGGACGAAGGAAACGCGGTCGAGCAGCAGATGCGAGATCGCCGTGAAGCGCACGCCCTCGACCTTGGAGCTGACGATTCGGCTGTATTGCGAGAAGTAGCTGATGATCGCCGGCGTTTCGTCGAGCAGCAAGGTCTGGATCTTGCCGGCAACGAGGCGCTGTGCCTGCAGATCACGCGCCTTCGAGTAATCGAGCAGCAGCGCATCATAGGCCGGGTTGTTGAAATGCGCCGCGTTCCAGGCTCCCGAACTCTTCAGCGTGGCGTTGAGGAAGATGTCGGGAGTGCCGCGATGGCCGTAGTCGGTGATGCCGAGCACCGAATCCAGCCATGGTGAGCTGCCGAAGGTCGCCGAGCCGTAATAGGCGTCCTGCGGCAGGACATTGAGCTTGATGTCGATGCCGGCCTTCCTGGCGAAGTTCTGGATGATCACCGCATAGTCGGGAATGTCATAGGCGCGTTCGGTGGTCAGCGTCACCTCGAAGCCGTTGGGCACGCCCGCCTCGCCAAGCAGGCGCTTGGCCTCGGCAATGTCTTGCTTGCGCTGCGGCACCGATGGATCGGCCGATGGGAAGATCGGCGCGAACGGGGTGTCGTTGCCGACGATGGCGCGGCCCTTCAGCAGGCCCTTGACGATCGCCTCGCGATCGAGCGTGAGCGCCAGCGCGCGGCGGACCCGCTTGTCGGTGAACGGAGCCTGGTCGGTTCTGAGATGCACCTGGTCATGCGAGCTTGCCTGCACGCTGAGCAGCTTGAAGTTGGGATTGCCTTCGATCGCGAGTTCCAGGCGCGTCGTGCTCGGGATGACGTCGAGCTGGCCGGCCTGCAGCGCCAGCACCTGCGCCTGCTCGTCGTCGAAAAACTTGATCTCGACCCGGTCGGGCAGCGCCTTGTCGCCCCAGTAGTCCTCATTGCGCACGAAGCTGGCGCCTTGCTTGGGACGGAAGGATTCCAGCTTGAACGGACCCGTGCCGTTGAAAGTCTTCTCGAAATCGCCGGCATAGTCGGCCGGCAGGATCACGGCATTGTAGACGTCTGAGGAGACATAGAAGGGGAAGTTGCTGTTTGGGCCGTCGAGATCGAAGGCGACGGTTTCGTCGTCGACCAGCTTGGCGCCGCCCTTGGACAGGATGCCCTTGTAGGCCGACAGGGCCGACGAGCCGCTGGCCGGATCGACCAGCCGCTCGAAGCTCGCCACAACATCCCTAGCGGTGACCGCGCGACCATCGTGGAATTTCACCCCTGGCCGCAATTTGAAGGTCCAGCGACTGGCCGTCTCGTTTGCCTCCCAGGACAGAGCGAGCTTCGGCTGCAGACCATCCTTCGGATCGTCGAGGATCAGATACTCGCCGACCTGGCTGATCACCCCGATGCTGGCCGGATCGGTCACCGAAACCGGATCGATCGCCTTGGTCGGCTGGCCGAGCCCGACGCGAACCGTGCCGCCGGCAGCAGTCGCGGCGCGCGCGCCTCCAAGCCCCTGCGAGGCGGCAAAGCCGGTCAGGCCGAGCAGTGCGGCGTACTTCAGGAGATCGCGGCGCTTGAGAAAGCCGCCCTGATATTCGTCGACGGCGACATTCCAGATGTCCCCCGACAGGTTGCGAACTGCGTCGATATCTCTGCGTTTGGTCATGTTAAACCCCTGCTCTGAAATGAAGATTGAAATGCTATGCGACGGGTTCGCCGTCGAGATGGATGCGGTCTACGGCCTGCGGATAGAAGGCGATGAGCCCTTTGATCTTCGGCATTTCCTCTATCGGATCCCGGTAGCTCCAGGCGATGTCCGGGCGCACCGTTCCGTCGCTCAGCAGGCCGGACCAGTAGGAGGCGATGCCCTTGTAAGGACATCGCGTCGTTGTGACGGACGCCGTCAGCCGCTCCAGCCGGATGTCTTCCGCCGGCAGATAGAAACGCGTCGGCAGATGCGTCTCGAACAGCAGAACCGGACGGTGGCTGTCGGCGATTGGCTCGCCGTCGAACCAGATTTGCACATGGCTGGAGCTCTGCAGCACATCGATGCGTGCATAGGGATCGCGGGCGTGGACGAAGACTTCCTCTTCCTCCTCGAACCATTGGTCGACGGCTTTCCAGGTGAAGGCGATGCGGCCGGCCAGAGGCGCCAGGTTTTCATCCGGTGGCGACACGAACGCCCAGGCCGCGTTGGCGCTGCGCCTGTCACCGCTGTCGATATCCCAATAGGCGGTTTCGCCACCGACCGGGTGCGGTTCGCGATGCAATGAGGGTCTCAGCACCGACGGGTCGACCGCTGACGGCGGGAAGAAATAGATCGGCAGGAAATGGTTGGAGCGCAACACCAGCACGTTGCGGCTGTCGGCGATGGTGCGGCCGCCGAATTTGACGCGCACGCGCTTGGGGCTGTGCAGGACATTGACGAGCTGCGGCGCGGTGGCTTCGCGGGGCTGCAATCTTGGTGCAACGGTCATGATCGTTCTCCCGCCTGACGTCAGGACACCGCGCGCGCATTGTCGCGCTGTTCGGCGAAGCGATTGGCTGGTCGCGCCAGGCCGAAGCGGTCGCGCAACGTTCCCGGCGCGTATTCGAGGGGGAATACGCCGCGCCGCTGCAGCTCCGGAACCACCTGTTCGGCGAAATTCACCCAGTCCTCGGGCAGCAGCGGGAACATCAGGTTGAAGCCATCGGCGGCACCCGAAACGAACCAGTCCTGCAATTGGTCGGCGATCTGTACCGGCGTGCCGGCGACGGTCGGCACCGAACCGCTGTTGGCAAGCTTGCGGGCGATCTCGCGCAGGCTGAGATTCTGCTTCGCCCACTGCTTGACCCGGTTGAGCGACGTGCGTCCGCCATTGAACGTGCTCTCGTCCGGCAGAGGCGGCAATGGCCCGTCCGGCGGGAACAGCGACAGGTCCAACCCGCTCCAGCTCGACAGAAGGTCGATGCCGACCTGATCGGGAAGCAAGGTCTGCAGATATTCCTGCTTTTCCCGGCCTTCCGCCTCGGAGGCGGCGACAACAGGCAGGATGCCGGGCAGGATCTTGAAGCTCTCCGGCCGCCTGCCGTGGCGGGCCAGCCGCTCGTTGATATCCTGACGGTATTTGATGCCATCCTCCTTGGTGCTGTAGATGGCGAAGTGCGCATCGGCCTGGGCGGTGGCGAAGTTCTTGCCGTCTTCGGAGGATCCGGCCTGGACGATCAGCGGATGACCTTGCGGCGGCCGCGAGACGTTGAGCGGCCCGCGCACCTTGAAATGCTTGCCCTTATGGTCGATGGGGTGGACCTTGTCGGGATCGGCGAAATAGCCCGACGCCTTGTCGATCAGCAGCGCCTCGTCTTCCCAACTGTCCCACAGCGCTTTGACGATATCGAGGAATTCGGCCGCGCGCTCATAGCGGAATGCATGTTCGATATTGCCGTCGCGGCCGAAATTGCGCGCCTCCTCGTCCATAGCCGAGGTGACGACGTTCCAAGACGCCCTGCCCTTGCTGATATGGTCGAGCGACGCGAACATGCGCGCCACATTGTAGGGCTCGCTGTAGGAGCTCGACGCCGTGGTGATCAGGCCGATATGCTTGGTCACGCCGGCTAGCGCCGACAACAGCGTCAGCGGTTCGAGGCGGGCATTGGCATAGTGGGCAACGCCGCTCTTGACCGAATCCCAGATCGACACGTGGTCGGCGACGAAGATGGTGTCGATCCTGGCGCGCTCGGCCGCCTGCACGAGATCGCGGTAGAACTCGAAGTCCAGCACTTCCCGGCCCGGTGCCCGCGGATGGCGCCACGACATTCGATGATCGCCCTGCGGGTTGAAGAAGAATGCGCTGAGGATCATGTGGTCTCGAGCCATGCCGGCCTCCTTCCAGATCTGCTCCGGAGACCGTCGCGCTGCTTCGGCAGGCGGCGACAATCTCTGCTGATCCGAGAAAGGTAGATTGCGCTCCGGCTTAATCCGAGTAATTTTATAGAGATAATGCGTTGCGAAAGCGGAAGCGATTGCCCTCGATCGCAGCCCGCGAAGAAAGTGGTTTCAAGTCCCCATGTCCTCCTCGGTTCTGAACGTCGACCAGCTGTCCATCGCCTATGACGGGCACAAGGGATCGCATCCCGCCGTCAGCGGCGTGTCGCTGCATATAGGCGAAGGCGAAGCGCTCGGCCTGGTCGGCGAGTCGGGATCTGGGAAAAGCTCGGTGGCGCTCGCCATCCTGCGCTATCTGCCGAAGAATGCCCGCATGGCGGTGTCAGCGCTCGAATTCCAGGGCCGGGAAATCCGCGACCTCTCCGCCGAGCAGCTGCGCCAGCTCCGGGGAAATCACATCGCCGCCGTCTACCAGCATCCGGGCGCGGCCCTCAATCCGAGCATGACGATCGGCCGGCAGATCACCGAAACGATCATGCGGCACCGCCCGGTTCGCCCCGACGAGGCGCGCGAGCGTGCCGCGGAACTGCTCGGACGGGTCCGCGTCAGCCATCCGGAGCGTGTGCTGGATCTCTATCCGCACGAATTGTCCGGTGGCATGCAGCAGCGCGCCAACATCGCCATTGCGATTGCGCTCGATCCGTCGCTGCTGGTGCTGGACGAGCCAACGACGGCGCTCGATGCCAGCGTCCAGTCCGAGATCATCGCCATCCTGCATGACCTTCGCAAGGATCACAAAACCAGCATCCTGCTGATCAGCCACGACATCCATATGATCCGCCGCTCCTGCGACCGTGTGGCGGTAATGCAGGAGGGCACGGTGGTCGAGAGCGGCGCCGTCGGCGATGTATTCGACAACCCCTCTCATGCCTACACAAAGGCGCTCATCGCCTCGATCCCGGCGCTCAACTACACCAAGCGGGACGGAAGACTGGCGGAGACGGACGGCATGCCAGCGCACCCCACAGCCCAAGGCGAAGACGCCGGCTTGCCAAAAGAACGCCGGATCGCGATCGCCTGCAAAGGCATCAGTCATGCCTTCGGCAGCCAGCCAGTGCTGCACGGCATCGATCTCGACATCGGCCAGGGCGAAACCTTCGGGCTGATCGGCGAGTCCGGTTCCGGCAAGTCGACACTGGCAAGGATCGTCACCGGCCTGCAGACGCCCAGCGCCGGATCGGTCGAACTGTTCGGCAGGACGGTCGCGCCGCGCGTCGAGAAGAGAAACCTTGCCGAACGCCGCGACGTGCAGATGGTCTTCCAGTCGCCGGATCGCACGCTCAACCCGCGCCAGCGGATCGGCAGGATCCTTGGCCGCCCGTTGCGGCGGCTCGCCGGGCTGCGCGGCAGTGAGGTGAGAGCGCGCGTCGGCGACCTGCTGGCCTCGGTCCGCCTCGCCGGCGCCACGGCCGAGCAGAAATCGCGCTCGCTGTCCGGCGGCCAACGGCAGCGGGCGGCGATCGCGCGCGCCTTCGCCGGCGTGCCGAAGGTCGTCGTGCTCGACGAACCCACCTCCGCACTCGACGTCTCGGTCCAGGCGACAGTGCTCAACCTGCTCAACGACCTGCAGCGCGACAAGGACACCACCTATCTGTTCATCAGCCACGACCTCAGGGTGGTGCGCTACATGGCCGACAGGATCGGTGTGCTCTACCGCGGCCGTCTCGTCGAAACCGGCTCATCCGACCAGATTTTTCGCGGCCCCAACCACCCCTATACGGCGCTGCTTCTGGCCGCGTCCTCCGACGAGGCCGCGCCAAAGCTTTCCGCTTCGGTCGAGACAGAGGCCACCGGCATCCCGAACACGGGATGCTCCTTCGCCGACCGCTGCCCGCTGGTCCTGCCCGACTGCCGAAAGGCAGAGCCGCCCGCTAACGAGGTCGCGCACGGCCACCGGATCGCCTGCTGGCGGCACAGCCAGGGTTTTTGAGCGGCTCAACAGCAGCCCGAAGGCTCGCGGCAGCTCGGTTTTAGCGGCAGGCCGGTCGTCGATGCATGGAACCTCTCCGACGGCTGCGCCGGGGCGGTGTAAAATTGTCATGGCGTGCTGATTTGCCGACACTGGAAGCCCGGAGTTCCAGGCGCCGTGCTGGGCCTGGGTGTTTCCTCGCATACAAATACATTCGTTCATGCTAATATATTGTGGTCATGCACATTCGTTCGTGACGAACATGTGGGAGGATGCAATGAAAACCATAAATCGCAGGTCTGCAATTGCTCTCGGTGTGACGGCCGCCGCGATTACGCCTCTGTTCACCCTGGCGGCTTCCGCGAAGGTCAAGAAATACGGCCCGAAGGAAGGCAAGGAGATTGCGCCCGGTGTAAGGGTGGTGGAGGTCGGCACCGGCGACTCCGACATCGCCGCTTACAAGAGCATCGCGATCGTCGATGTGGTGTTTCAGCCCGGCGCACACGCGCCTCAAATGATGATGGATAACGACATGGTATGCACCATCACATCAGGCGCGTTCACCATCAAGAAGGCAGACAAGGAATTCAAGCTCAAGACGGGTGACATGTACACCTGCTCCAAGGGCAAGACCGACGAGGCGACGAATACAAGCAAAGAGGTCGGCGTGCATCGTATCGCCGTCCTGATACCGGCGTAGCAGTTGGAGTTCCGGCCGGACAGGCGGCTTGCATGCTGTCCGGCCGTCGTTTGCGTATCGCCGGGTGCTAGCCTCGTCCGGCCAACGCCCTTCAGCAAGATCCGCAGGATCCCGCCGCTGGTGAACCGGATCGCAGTCGCATGCTCGCTTTCCGTTCAGGCACAGTGCGATACCGGAATTGGCCCTTGAAGGGTCAAGTCGGACACGCGTAACATCGCGCCATCTGAATTGAGTCTGCTTTATTGGTCCGGGCTAACCTCCGGATTGGTTTGGATATTTCCCTTGAACACGCAAGCAATCGGCGGCGCGCCGGAGCGCGGCAAATCGTTTGCCCATGTGGCGGAAGCCTCCTGGGGCAAGGGCCTCAGCACCTTGCTCCGCATCATGCGCATGACGCTGCGCCATCCCTGGCAGGTCGCCATCACCATCGTCTCGACCTTCATCGCTGCGACGCTGCAGCTTTTCATCCCACGCCTGCTGGGACGCGCCATCGACCAGGCGCAGGGCGTCATGGCGGCCGGGGCCGGTACTGCTGCGGAACAGGCGCTGTGGAATACTGCGCTGACGCTGCTCGCCGTCTCGATCCTGCGCGGCCTCTTCACCATGGCGCAGAACTACTATGGCGAGGCCGTCGGCCACCGCACCGGCTATGAACTGCGCCTGGCCTTCTATGAGAAGATCCAGCGGCTGAGCTTCGCCTATCACGACAGGGTCCACACTGGCGATCTCATCACGCTCGGCCTGCTCGATCTCGACGGCGTGCGCATGTTCTTTTCCACCGGCATTTTGCGCGTCGTGCTGCTCGGCGTGCTGATCGGCGTCGGCGCCTATCTCCTGATCAGCACCGATCCCGTGCTCGGGTTGCTCAGTCTGAGCTTCGTGCCGTTCGTCGCCTGGCGGTCCTCGGTCACCCAGCTCAAACTGCGCAGCACCTGGCTGACGTTGCAGGAGCGCCTCTCGGTGCTGAGCCGGGTGATGGATGAGAACCTCGGCGGTATCCGTGTCGTGCGCGCTTTCGCAGCGCAGCGGCATGAGCTGGAAAAATTCGATCGCGCTAAGCGCGATGCACTGGACCTCGCCAATGAGCGCGTCGACATCCGCGTCGCCAACACCAGCGCCATGAACTTCTCGTTCCTGGCCGCCATGGGGCTGGTCCTGTGGTTCGGCGGCCAGAAGGTGATCGCAGGCCAGATCAGCGTCGGCACGCTGGCCCAGTTCCTCACCTTCATGACCATCCTGCAGATGCCGGTGCGCCAGCTCGGCCTGATGGTCAACTCGTTCGCGCGCGCCTCGACCTGCGGCACGCGGCTGTTCGAACTGCTCGACGCCGAACTCCACATCGAGGATGCGCCCAGCGCCAGGGATCTCGTCATCATGGGCGGTGTGCTGCGCTTCGACAATGTCGGCTTCCGTTATGAGGGCGCGGGCGACCGGCCGACGCTGTCGGGCATCTCCTTCGAGGCCAGGTCCGGCGAGACCATCGGCATTGTCGGCCCACCGGGCAGCGGCAAGTCGACCATCGCGCATCTGATCCCGCGCTTCTACGACGTCACGTCAGGTGCGATCACCATCGACGGCCAGGACATCCGCGAGGTGACGCTGCAATCGCTGCGCAAGGCCGTCGGCGTCGTGCAGCAGGACGCGTTCCTGTTCACCACCTCGATCGAGAACAACATCGCCTACGGCAATCCCTGGGCGCGCGAGACCCGGATCGGGCAGGCAGCCGAGTACGCCCAGTTGCACAACTACATCATCGGGCTCCCGGCCGGCTACACCACGGTCGTCGGCGAACGCGGTGCGTCGCTTTCCGGCGGCCAGCGGCAGCGCCTGACCATCGCCCGCAGCCTGATGCTGCGGCCATCGGTGCTGGTCTTCGACGATTCGACCGCGGCAATAGACGCCGGCACCGAGCAGCGCATCCGGGCGGCCATGAAGCGCTTCGCCAGGGACCGCGTGACGCTGATCATCTCGCACCGGCTAAGCTCGCTGATGCATGCCGACCAAGTCCTGTTCGTCGAGGGCGGCCGGATCGTCGAGCGCGGCACGCACGAGGAATTGCTGGCCCTCGGTGGCCGCTACCGCGCGCTGTACGATTTGCAGCTGCGGCCGGACGATGACCGGCCTGTCGTGGCGGGAGCCGCGTGATGTCGACACAGAGCGACGACGACAAGGAAGACACCAGCGGCCGGCCGACGAAGGCGGTCGTCGGCTCGCACCGCGACGACGAAGAGGTTTTCGGCAAGGCCTACGACCCGCGCATCGTCAGGCGCATCTGGAGCTTCGTGAAACCGTATCGGAGCCGGATCTTCATCTCGGTCGCCGCCGTACTGGTGTTCACATTGACGCAATTGGCGATCCCGCTGGTCATCCGCTACGCCATCGATCACGGCATGACGGCGGGCAAGCTCGACCAGTCGGTGATGATCGCTGCGATCTGCGCTTTCTCAGCGATCATCCTCATCAACTATGCCGCCTCCTATGTGCAGGAAAGCGTTGTCGGCAAGGTGGCCGAGAAGGTGCTCTCCGACCTGCGCCGCGCCATGTTCAGCCATCTGCAGCGGGTCTCGCTGAGCTTCATGGACAAGACCGAGGTCGGGCGGCTGATGTCGCGTCTGCAGGGCGACGTCAATTCGATGCAGGAGTTCCTCGAAACATCAGTGATGTCGGTAGGCGACATCGTGCTGCTGTTCGGCATCGTCAGCGTGCTTTTGTGGCTGGATTTCCGGCTCGGCCTGCTGACGCTGTCGACCATGCCGGTGCTGTTCATCGTGCGCCTGTTCTGGCTGCCGCGCGCCAAAGTCGCCTTCATGGCCGCGCACGAAACCAATTCCATCGCCAACGGTGCGCTGGCGGAAGGCATCCACGGCGTACGCACGGTGCAGAGCCTGGAGCGCCAGCACGTCAATTTCGACCTCTACGACGAGAAGGTGCTGGCCAATCTCAATGCCCATCTGACCTCGGCGAAGTACGCGCAGGTGATGGTGCCCATCGTCGACACGCTGACCGGCATCGCCATGGCGACCGTCATCGTCGTCGGCGGTTCGATGGTGCTGTCGCACAGCCTCGATATCGGCGTCATGGTGGCATTCCTGTTCTACATCCAGCGCTTCTTCGACCCGATCCGCTCGCTGACCATGCAATACAGCGTCATGCAGCGCGCCATGGCTTCGGGCCAGCGCATCTCCGAAGTGCTCGACGTGCCGGTCGACGTCAGCGACAGGCACGGTGCCGTGGCGCTGTCGCGCGACATGGACGGTTCGGTCGAGTTCAGGAACGTCACCTTCGGCTATCGGCCGAACCAGCCGGTGCTGAAGAACATCTCCTTTCGCGTCAATCCGGGCGAGACCGTGGCCCTTGTCGGCCCTACCGGATCGGGCAAGTCCAGCTCTATGGCGCTGGTGCACCGCTTCTATGATGTCTGGTCGGGCGAGGTTCTGGTCGGCGGCCATGATGTGCGTGACCTGACCCAGGATTCGCTCGGCGATCAGGTGGCGATGGTGCTGCAGGAGCCGTTCCTGTTCTCCGGCTCGGTGCTGGAAAACATCCGCTACCACAAGACATCAGCCAGCCGTGAGGAGGTTGTTCGCGCCGCGCAGGCCGTCGGTGCGCACGATTTCATCGAGAACCTGCCAGATGGCTACGATGCTGAACTTGAGCAGCGCGGCGGCAATCTCTCGCTCGGCCAGCGCCAGCTGATCAGTTTTGCGCGCGCATTGGTGGCCGACGCCAAGATCCTGGTGCTCGACGAAGCCACGGCCAGCATCGATTCCTACACCGAAATGCTGATCCAGAAGGCGCTGATCACGCTGCTGGAAGGCCGCACCGGGCTGGTCATCGCACACCGGCTGGCGACCATCCGCGGCGCCGACCGCATCATCGTGTTGCAGAACGGCGAGATCGTCGAAAGCGGCAACCACGAGCAGCTGATGGCAAGAAAAGGCCTCTACGCCCGCCTCTACAACATGAACTATGCCTCTTTCGACGACATTTCGGAGGGCGAGTTGGAACTGGAAGCAGCGGTCGGCAAGGCGACGTGAATGGTGCCCCGGGAGCCGGCACGTGAGCGCGGGCGCCTACGCCATTTCGGGGCGTTTTGAACCCTCGCGGATGGCCTTGTGCACGCCGCGTTGCAGATCCATGAATGCAGGGCTTTCCATCACCTCTTCGCGGCGCGGGCGCTCGATATCGACGTTGAAAGTCTGCGTGATGCGTCCCGGGCCGATCCCCATGACGACGATCCGGTCCGACAGATAGACGGCCTCCTCCACGTCATGGGTGACAAACAGGACGGTCAACCTGTGTTCCTCCCAGATCTGGGTGAGCAGTTCCTGCATCTGGTGCCGGGTCAAGGCATCGAGCGCGCCGAAGGGCTCGTCCATCAACAGCATCTTGGGCCGGTAGGAAAGCGCGCGCGCAATGGCGACGCGCTGCTTCATGCCGCCCGAGAGTTCGGCCGGATAGCGGTCGGCGCTGTCGGACAGCTTGACGAGTTCGAGATGCTCCAGCGCGATCCTGCGGCAGGTCGGGCGATCGTGACCGGCGGCCTTGAGGGCAAATTCGATGTTCTGCCGCGCCGTCAGCCAGGGAAGCAGCGTGTAGGACTGGAAGACGACACCGCGGTCAAGACCAGGCTGCAGGATCGGCGCGCCATCGATGCTGAGATCGCCCGCGTCGAAATCCTGCAGTCCGGCCACGATCGACAGCAGCGTGCTCTTGCCGCAGCCCGACGTGCCGACCAGGGAGACAAACTCGTTGTCGGCAAGATCGAGGTTGATATCGCGCAGCACTTCCGTGCGCCGTTCGCCCGTGCCGAAGCTCTTGTGGAGGCCGGCGATCCGCAATTTGGGGGGGCTCATCGGCTGGACCTCATTGCGAGCGGCCCTCTTGCTTGAACAGCACCTTTTCCAGCGCCTTCATCACCTGGTCGGTGATGAGGCCGAGCAGGCCGAGCAGCAGGATATAACCGATGATCGTGTTGGTCTGGAAATAGCGCTGCGACACGGTGATGCGATAGCCGAGCCCCGATGTCGCCGCGACGAGTTCGGCCAGCACCAGCCAGGTCCATGCCCAGCCCAGGCTGATGCGCAGCGTATCCCAGATACCCGGCAAGGCGCTGGGGACGACGATGCGCGTCAGGATCTTGCGATCCGGCAGGCCGAGTGTGCGCCCAAGGCCGATGAAATCGGTGGGAACCCGTTTGACGTTGTCCATGATCATAAGGACCTGCTGGAAGAAGGTGCCGATGAAGATGATCAGGAACTTCTGCGAATCTCCGGTGCCGGCCCAAAGAATGGAGAGCGGCACGAAAGCGACGACCGGCATGTAGCGGATGAAATCAACCAGCGGCTCGATGGCCGCTTCCCAGGAACGGAAACTGCCGATCAGCACGCCGATCGGTATCGACAGTGCCGAGGCGATGAGGAAGCCGATGGAGATGCGGTACATCGAGGCTTTGAGGTCCAGCCACAACGTGCCGTCGGCCGCGAGCTTGGCGATCTGCGTAGCGACGCTGCCCGGCGAAGGCAGGAAGATCGGCTTTACCAACCCCAGTCCGGTCGCCGCCCACCAGGCAAGGCCGAGCCCGACGAACACGGCCACCGCGATGATCAGAAAGCGCGACTTGGCGATGGGCACGCCGATCCCGGAGGATCGGCGGCGCCTCGCCTGTTTCGCGATTGGTCCTGGCGCCGGTCGCTCCCCGGGCATCTGTGTCACCACCGCGATCCGGCCTTGATCATTCGGCCGCCTTGACGAAGGACGGGTCGATCATCTGCTCCGGCGTCACGTCGGCCTGCAGCAGCTTGGCGTTCTTGGCGGCGGCCTCGACATCGGCAAAGGTCTTGGTGGTGAAGTCGCCTGTCAGCGCCGTCTTGTTTTCGGCGAGTGAGTAGTAGCGCACGCCGTCAAAGGCGGTGTTGAGGTCCTTGACGTCCGAACCGACAGCCTTGGCGATGATGGCGCGCCCACCGGGCGTATCAGCATTGTAGTCCTTGAGCGCTGCGTCCCAGCTCTTGATCATGGCCAGCACCTGGCCGGGCCGCGACTTGATCACCTCGTCACGCACCACCAGCACGTCGCTGATCAGGCCGGGATCCTCGCCGGCGGTGAACAGCAGCTTGAGGTCCTTGTTCTGCGCCATGGCGACGGTGAGATACGGTTCATAAGTCACCGCGACCGGCACCTGGCCGGCGATCAAGGCGCTGCCGGCGTCGGACGCTGGCATCGGAACCGGCTTCACATCGTCGATCGACATGCCGTTCCTGGCGAGCGCGTATTTGAGCAGGATGTCGCTCGTCGTGCCTTCCTCGAAGGCCACCTGCTTGCCCTTGAGATCCGCGATGGAGGTGACGTCCTTGCCGGCGATGATGGCGTCGGCGGTCATGGAGACGTCGAGCAGCAGCACGATCTTCACCGGAAGGCCGGCCGCGACCATGCCCATCGCCGTGTGGGTGGCGATGTTGGCGGCGTCGAGCTGGCCGCTTGCAAGTGCTGCATTGATGTCCTTGTCCTCGGCGAAGTTGACGATCTGGACGTCGCTCAGCCCGTTTGTCTTGAACAGGCCCTTGGCCTCGGCGACATGCCACTGGCCATAGCCGAGCCAGGGCTCGATGCCGATCTTGAACGCTCCTGCCTCGGGCGTGGTGGGAATGGCCGCATCGGCCGCGTAGGCTGCCGGGGCGGCGGCGAGCCCGATGGCGGCGGCCATCACAAGCGCGCGAAATTGTCCTGTTAGGTTACGCATCATCTTTGTTCCCCTTGATGATCAGACCGCTTTTTCTAGCTGAGGTAGCCGGTCTGGTGAGACTGCGGGTTTCTGCTCTTGCGGCACTGTGCCTCGGCGTCTTACCTGCCACTTCATGGTGAAGTGCGAGGATATTTCAGCGTCAGCGGGAGCGGATGTCAAGGCTAAAATACATACATGCATATACAAGTTGGAAAGACTCAATTTTCCACCTTGGCCGGATCGATCCGGTCGAGGAAACCTGTCACCCGATCGGCTCCGGCAACGGGTTCGCTGCCGACCATGACCGCGACTGAAAAGGCAATGAGCGAGGAGACCGGCATGTGGCTGCGCGCACCGGCGCGCAGGTTCATGACCAGCGTCGGTGACAGGAAAAGACCGGCCCGCAGAACCGCCCGCCAATCGACCGGCAGCATGCCGCGCCGTTTGAGCTCCAGCAGCAATGGCCGCCACAGCGCTGTCGCTTTGACCTCCAGCAGGTCGCGGCGGACGAGGCTCAGGTCCCAGTCCGTGTCGACATGGAGCAGATTTCCGTCCAGCCGCGCCTGGGCGCGAAAAGCCTCTGTCGCGGTCGCCGGATCATAGAGCCAGAACGGGTGGGCGAAGATGTTGTGGAACGTCGCCTTCACCTCGGCCAGCAGCGTCGGGATGTGCGAGCCGGCAAAGGCGGGATCGAAGAAGGACAGCTCCGCCCTCCCCGCCTTCGCCGTATACCAGACATTGGCGTTGTGGGCGTCGCCATGCGCGACCACGCCGCCGGCATCGGCAAGGCGGTCGGGCCGTAAGCGCACAGCCGCGGCATCGAAAAGCTCACCGATGCTGTCGGTGTACTGCTGGTCGTTGATGACGAATTTCAGCCGGGAAAACCGATCCCAATCCAGCTCGGCACCGGGAAAGACGAACGGCTTGCCGACATAGAAATCGGCCAGCCTTCCGCCTGGTGACAAGCGTGTCTCGGCATCGATCAGCCGCTCATGAAACAGCCTGTGGATCGGCTCCGCCGCCACGTCCTCGACAGTGACGGGATGCAGCGTCTCGAGATAGACCTTGAGCAGCCTGGCCGACAGGTCGCGCTCGGCAAGAACGGCTTCTTGCCGCTTGCAGGCATCGTCCTGCCCATCCAGCGCGAACAGCACATCCGAAAATCTTGGATCCGTGCGGCGGCGATAGACAAGGATCTGCTCGCCTGGTTGGGCAGACATATGCACGGGTTGGTCGACCGGCAGGCCTGCGCGCGACAGAATCTCGGCGCGGTAATACTCGCCCGTCATCGCCTCTTCCCGCTCCTCCTGATGGAACTTGAAGAAGTAGGCCTTGCCATCGTCCTCGAAGAAGCCGTTCAACGAATTGAGGCTGTACTTGTCGAAGTTGATGCGCACATTGCGGGGGGTCATCGCGAACAGGTCGCCCAGCAATGCCGCCAGCGCGCTTTGTGCTTCGGCAACATCATGCTGCGCGAGTGCCCGGATCCGCGCCGTGCGACTCTGTGTCTGCGTCATCTGTTGTCCTTCTTGGCCCGTTCATTCGAGAGCGAAAGCGTTCTCGTCAGCACATGTATATACATTGACAACGAAACCGCTCCCGACTTGCATTCATCCTGCTTCCGTTAGCTGCTTTTTGAAGGGGAATAGCGGCTGCCGAGCGAGTAGCGGCTGCCGGCATAAGTCAGCTTGCTGATCGTGGCCACCACCGCGCCTGTCCATGTCCGGCGGTGCAGGAAGAGGCAGCAGGCGCCGACATCGATGCCCAGATGCCGCGCCGTCTCGCCATCGGCCGGGATGGCGGAAATGATATGCTCGACCTCGGTCACCGGGGTTTTCTGCATGAGGTAGTCATAGGTCGCCGTCTTCGAAAAATCCTGCTTGTCATAGTCGGGGATGAGGCTCGGATTGACGAAGCGCTCTTCGAGTTGCACCGGCAAATCATTCTCGAAATTGACGACGACAGAATGATAGATCGGGACGCGCTTTGCGAACTCGAACGACAGCGCCAGCTCCTTTGTCGGCATGATGGTTTCGAGGACGAGGACTTCGGATCGATGCCTGTTGCCGCGCTCGACGATCTCGGCTGCGATGTTGTTGATCTCGATCAGCGTCGATTGCGGCCGCGGTGGCGCGATGAAAGTTCCCACACCTTGCAGACGGATCAGGAACCCGGCCGAGGTCAACTCTCTGAGCGCCCGGTGAACCGTCATCCGCGACACGCCGAGTGAAGCCACCAACTCATTCTCGGACGGCAGCTTGCGATCCTTGCCCCACCGGCCCGTTCCGATGTTGGCCAGGATGTAGTCCTTCACCTTCTCGTAGAGAGGGCTGGCCGTGTCGGGCAAAGTGATCATTTCAAAAGTCCCTTCCGGCGATTCATCGGAAATCACGACTGCTCGACAGGTTGCCGCATGCGGATGATTGTTTTCAAGCCGTCGCTGTGTCCCGCCAACAGCCGCTCATAGGCAGCCGGAATGTCATCCAGGCCGATCTCCTGGTCGATCAGCGCCAACAGCGGTTCGCTGAGTTCACCTAGCATCCGCACGGCCTCGGGCAGCTCATCGGCAAAGGCGTGGCATCCCAGCAACCCGATTTCGCGTTCGACCAGCGTATTGGGATCAATGTCGAGGCGGCCGTGAAAGATGCCCACCATGGCGATCGTGCCGCCGGGATCGAGAACGCCGAGCAACTGATTGAGCGCCGCAATGCTGCCGGTCGCCTCAATGGCCGCGAGCAGCGGCGCATTGGCAGTCGCAGCGGCAACGGCATCCCGGTTCAGATCGACGATCGTGGCACCCGCCACCCGCGCCACCCGGGCGCAGCGGCTCTGGTTGCGGTCGGCGACGAGCACGGTGCCGGCGAAGGTCCGCGACAGCAGCAGCGCGGCAAGACCACCGATCGGCCCGCAGCCGACCACCAGCACCGCGCCTGCCGTTTTCGGCAGCCGCCGCACCGCATGCAGCGCCACCGCCAGCGGTTCGGCCATCGCCGCAACCCGCTCGTCGAGCGCGGCATCGATGATATGCAAAAGCCGTGCGGGCAGCACCGCCTGTTCGGCAAATCCGCCGTCGCAGATTTCTCCCACGAGCCCAGCGACGCGCAGAGATGCCGCCTGCCGGCATGACATTGCGCGCAGTCTCCGCACCAGAACCGGGAATCGGCAACCACCCTGTCACCGACGGCGACGCTATCAACGCCTGCGCCGATGGCGGTCACCGTGCCGGTGAGTTCATGGCCGGCCGTCGAAGGCGACCGGCTTATCCACTGGCCCGTGCGGAAATTGTGCAGGTCCGAACCGCAAATGCCGGCGGCGTCGACCCTGAGCTTCACCCAGCCCGCATCCGGCACGCCCGGCGCGGCGACATCCTCGACGCGCAGATCGCCGGGTCCATAGAGTCGAGCAGCCTTCATCGCGATCGTTTCCGCTCAACCGGCGAGATAGCGGTCGCGGATTTCCGAGACCGCGTTCTCATGCGAGCTGAAGCCCTCGTAGCGGGCGAGCCTGCGGGCGTGCAGGGCAAGTTCCGGATAGGCAGTCGAGGTGACATAGCCGACCGACGAGCGCTTGACGAAATCCGTCACCGAAAGCGGGCCGTAGGTCCGCGCCCAGCGGCTGGTCGGCAGCACTGCATTGGGTCCAAGGACGAAGTTGGCAAGGGTCACCGGCGTGTGCGTTCCCATGAGGATTTCGGCCGCCTCGGTGATGCGTCCGAGATGGGCGAACGGCTCCGTCGATAGGATCTCGAGATGCTCGGGCGCATAGTCGTTGATGAAGCGGTAGCTGTCTTCCAGCGATGCGGTCAGCACGATGCCGCCGCGCTTGCCGGTCAGCACCGCGCGCGAAAACTCGACACGCTGCTCGGTCATCCGCGACCAATGCTCGGGAAGTGCGGCGAGCGCTGCTTCTGCGATCTTGCGGCTGTGCGTCACCAGATAGGCCGAGGAATCTGGCCCGTGCTCGGCTTCGATCAACAGGTCGAGCGCGGCAAGCCCGCCGTCGACGCTGTCATCGGCAAAGATAATCGCTTCCGACGGGCCCGCCGGAAGGCCTGTGTTGATGACCGATGACAGCACGCTCTTGGCCGCCACCACCCACGGGCTGCCGGGACCGACGATCTTGAGTGCGGGCTTCACCGTCTCGGTGCCGTAAGCGACGGCGGCAACTGCCTGGGCGCCGCCGCATTTGTAGACCGTGCCCACGCCGGCGAGACGCGCGGCGACGAGCGTTGCCGCGTCCACCGAACCATCCGATGTCGGCGGCGTCACGATGGCAATCTGCGGCACGCCGGCAATCACCGCCGGCACCGACGTCATCATCGTCACCGACGGGAAAGCGCCCTTGCCGCGCGGCACGTAGAGCGCAACGGATGCGATGGGCGTGTACCTGTCCCCGGCATAGGCGCCCGGCCGGACTTCCTTGAGCCACATCGTCTCCGGCTTCTGCTCCTCATGGAAGCGCCTGATGTTGTCGATGCCGAACTGGATGCTCTCGACGACGTCCCTTTCCACCTTGTCGAACGCCGCATCGAACTCGGCTTCCGACACCTGCAGTTCGCCCTCGGCGACATTGGCCTTGTCGAGTTCCCTGGCGAAGCGGATCAAGGCGGCGTCGCCTTCGTCCTTGACGGCCTGGATGATCGGCCGGACCTTCTCAACGAAGACCGTCAGATCGGCCTCGGCGCGCTTCAGCAGACTGGCGCGCTGGTCCGCATCGATGGATGACAGATCGTGGAAGCTGATGTCGGACATGATTGCTCGTCTCCTGGAACTCTTGGAACGCAATGACGGTTGGCCCGTGGATGGCCATAGTTCTGCGGGTCGACAAGCCGACCGGGGCAAGGATCAAAGCCGTCGAGAGGCTTCACTCAGGCAAAAGTATATACATGTATGTATGATGGTCGCCAGCAATTTTTCCATCATCCTTCCCGTCGAAACTGCGGAGGCAAACCTGCCTCATCAGATCGAGGCGAGAAAGCCGCCATCGACCGGAATGGACTGGCCGGTTATGTAGGCAGCCGCATCCGAAGCGAGGAACACGGCGATGCCGTGCAAGTCGTGGAGATCACCGAAACGCCGCTGCGGGATCTTGGCCAGCATGGAGTGCTGCCATGCCTCGTCGCTGTAAAAAACGTCGGTCATCGCCGTCCTGAAATAGCCCGGCGCGATGGCGTTGACCCTTATGCCAAGCTCCGCCCACTCCGCCGCAAGGGCGCGGGTCATGCCGAGCAGGCCCGACTTCGACGAGCCATACGGCACCGCGGTGGGGGTTCCGACTTCGGATGTCAGCGAGCACAGATTGATGATGGCACCAGGGCGTCCGGCGTCGCGCATCTGCCGCGCGGCGGCCTGGGCGCAGAAGAACGCTCCCTTGAGATTCGTGTCGACGATCCTGTCCCACAGCGCCTCGTCGACATCGAGCGAGGGCCGCACCTCCTCCACGCCGGCATTGTTGACGAGAATGTCGAGACCGCCAAGCAGGCTGGCAGCCTCTGCGGTTGCTGCCCGGCAGCGGCCGACATCGGTGACGTCGAGAGCGATGGCGTGCGCCACTCCGCCGGCGGCGCGGATGGCTGCCGTGGTGGCCTCCAGCGAGGCCAGGCTGCGCGCCGTGACCGCGACGTCTGCGCCGGCAGCACTCAGCGCCTCGGCGATGCTGCGCCCGATGCCCCGGCTTGCACCGGTGACAAGCGCCTTCCTGCCGGAGAGATCGAAGAGAGAAGCGTTGCGCATGTGATCCTCCTGATCGGTGTCGGTTTCCGCTTCAGCGTCGAGACTATCAGATCAAGTTGCATATACAAGCATATACAAACTGTTTGGGCTACGGTACGGATGACGAAATCCACCGCAGAGGAGCCCGCCCTTGTCGAAAGCCTCGGATATGGTCCGTACCGAAGTCAACCGCCTGTCGCCCTACAATTCCGGGCTGACAATTGACGAGGTCATGGAGCGATACGCACCGGCCAGAATCGCCAAACTGTGCTCGAACGAAAACCCGCTCGGGCCCAGCCCGACCCTCGCCACGACGATGCATGCCGGCTCCGAGATGTTCCGCCTCTATCCGGACCCTGCCGGGCGCAAGCTGCGCCAGGCGATCGGCGACAAATATGCCGTCACCGAGGACCAGATTATCCTCGGCAACGGTTCCGAAGACCTTCTCTCCGTCATCAGCCGTGCCGTGTTGCGGCCGGGCGACGCGGTCGTCACGCTCTATCCGTCGTTTCCGCTGCATGAGGACTACGCGACGTTGATGGGCGCTACCGTCAAGCGCGTTGTCGTCAACGACGATCTGACCATTAATGTCGATGCGCTGGTCGAGGCGGCGCGCGAGCGGCCGCGCATGCTGCTGTTCTCGAACCCGATGAACCCGGTCGGCAGCTGGCTCTCCGGCGGCGATCTGTCGAGGGTTCTGGATGCGACGAGCGACGAGACGCTGATCGTCATCGACGAAGCCTATGCCGAATATGCCGAGGGCGACGACTATGCGTCGTCCCTGCCCTATCTCGAAAAGCTGGACCGGCCCTGGATCGTGCTGCGGACCTTTTCCAAGGCGTTCGGTCTGGCCGGATTGCGGATCGGCTTCGGCATCGTCGGTGACCCGGAGCTGCGCGCGCTACTCGACCGCGTCCGCACGCCTTTCAACGCCAACGGCATGGCCCAAGCCGCCGCACTCGCGGCGCTAGCCGACGACGAACACCTCGCCAGGGTCGTCGCGCTGGCCAGGGCGGAGAGAAAACGCGTCGAGACTTTTCTGGCGAGCAAGGGCCTCGACGTCGCCGCCTCCAGGGGCAACTTCCTGTTCTTCAACTGCCGGCGAGATGCTTCCGTGTTCGTCGAAAGCCTGTTGCGGCAAGGCGTCATCGTCAAGCCGTGGAAGCAGCAGGGTTTTGACACCTATGTGCGCGTCAGCATCGGCTCGGCTGCGGAGAACGACCACTTCATGGCCGTTCTGTCGGAGCTGTTGTGAATACACGCTTTGATCGGGATTCGGAACGGACCAGCCAAATTGACCTGCTCCTTGCGGCAGCGAGGTACCAGTTCGGGCACGATGTCACGCTGCGGCGCAATTCGTCGAATGAGGCAGCAGATTTTTTTGAGCTTCAGGCCGACAGCAGGCCTTAACTTTCGCGGCGTGGGTTTTTACATCTCTGGGGTCTGCAAACGATCGACGCTTGAGGAGGCTCCCTTGCAGCAACCAGATGACATCGCCGCCCGCCGATTGGGCATTCTCATCGAGCAATATGTGGAAGCGCGCAAAAAACGATACGGCTATGTGTCGACCGAGCAGGCCTATCGGGCCATCCGGCAGGTCCTCAAACCCGTCATTCCCGACCGCGAACTCGACGACATGGTCGCCTCGCTTGCCGTGAAGAACGGTCTGGCGGTCGTTTTCGACCGCCAAACCAAAGCGTCCGCCGATGACGTAGCTCCGAGGCCAAGCCCCTAGATCGACGCACATCTGCCGGCGCAGGGCGCCATATCAATACGGGGCCAAACGCATCGTTCGGCCCCGCATCGATGTGCATCGCCCGAGGAACCTGCGATACACCTGCGCCGTGGGCCTGTGTGCCGCAAGCCGACGGGCGTGGCGGCTTCAAGCGGCGGTGCTGACCTGGCCCGGCTCGAGGATCGACTTGACCTTGCCGGCCACCGCGCGTCCCAGATCGGCGTTGTTTGCGGCGGTGAAATGAATTCCGTCGACACCGTCCGTGGTGAGGTAATCGCCGGCATTGAGGAAGTCGATCTTCATGAAATCCGCCATCGCCTTGTACTGCCTGGCCAGATCCCTGGATTTTTCGTGCCCGCCGCCGAACATGCCCTCGAACCACGGATCGGGCATCGGGGTCAGCGGCGGCGGCGCAATGACCAGCGCCTTCGGCGCCGGATAAGGCGTGCCGATGCCGCCGGCACTGGTCAGGATCTGCCCGACCAGTTTCGCCATTCCATTGGCGATCTCATAAGGCGTCCGGCGGAAATAAGACTTGGTGTCGTTGGTGCCGAGCATGACAATGACCAGGTCCAGCGGCAGATGGCTGGCGATGGCCGAGGGCAGATAATTGGCCCCGTTCAGGCGCGGATCGTTGGGGTCGTCGAGACAGGTGGTGCGCGCGCTCAGGCCTTCTTCGATGATATGGTAGCCCGCCCCCAGCGCCGCCGACATCACACCGGTCCAGCGCTGGTCATAGGGGTAGCGGTAGGTCGGCGACCCCTCCTTGACCGGAACCCAGCCCCAGGTCAGCGAGTCGCCGTAGCACATGATGTTTTTTGGCGGTGACATCCATGTTTCTCCATCTGTTTGCAATTGTCTGAACGCCGGCGCACTTGCTTTTCGCCGTCTTAAGTCAGGGATTTCGCACGCGCACTCCGTAGAAGATCGCCGCGCCGAGGATGATGACGCCCTGCGCGATGAGCTTGCCGGGCTCGTCGATGCCGAGCACCGTCATCACCACGAACAGCAGCGCAAAGCACAGCGCCCCGAAGAAGGGCCCCCAGACGCCGCCGTCGCCACGACCGAAGACGACGCCGCCGAGGATCGTTGCCGCGACCGCCAGGATCGGCAGGTCGAGGCCGACACGGACGCTGCCGACGGCGATCGAACCGGTCTGCACCAGGGCCGCGATCGCCGCGATCAGGCCGGCGAGCGTATGCGCCAGGATGACCGTGCGCTGGACCGGCACGCCGGAAAAATGCGCGGCTTCGGCATTCTCCCCGACCGAGGCGACGTAGCGGCCAAAGACGGTCCGCGACAGAAGCAGCCACACCGAAGCGGTCAGCAGGACCCAGAACAGCACCGGCGTCGGAACCGACAGGAATTTCGTGTTGTAGAGGTCGTTGAACAGCTTCGGCACATCGCCGGGCGGATTGCCGCTCGACAGGAACTGCACCAGCCCTACCAGGATGATGCTGACCGCCAGCGTGACGATGACAGCCGACACCCGCCGGCTCCCTATCATGAAGCCGTTGAACAGGCCGATGACGAGGCCGGTGGCGAGCGCCAGCACGACGAAGAAAGGCATCGACGCGCCGGGGAAAGTGCCCGACGAGATGAAATAGTTGATGAGCAGGATGATGCCGCCGCCGGAGAGGTCGATCGACTTCACCCGCATGACGACGAGCTGCCCCAGCACGAGGATGCCGAGCGGCACGATCTGCCTGATGAAGATGCCCATGATATTGAGGTTGAGCATGTTCGGCCGCGCGATCCACAGCGTCGCCAGCAGCACGAGAAAGACAAAATAGGACGGCGGTATGCGCAGCAGGCGCCGGGCGATCGGATTTGCGAGAACGGCGGCCATTGCTCAGAGCCCCATTTTCTTGCGGGATTGCAGCCCGACCACCGCCAGCAGGATGCCGCCCTTGATCGCGGTCTGGACAAAGGGCGAGACGTTGGCGAGGTTCATGCCATTGGCCAGCAGCGCCATGACCAGCGCGCCGATCACAGTGCCGTGCAGGCTGCCGATGCCGCCGGAAAGTTGGGTGCCTCCAAGGGCGACGGCGGTGACGGTGTCGAGTTCGAAAAGCAGCCCGACATTCGGATCGCCCGACACGATGCGCCCGGCCAGGAAGACACCGGCAACGGCCGCGAAACAGGAACAGACCACATAGGCGAGGATGATGTTGCGACGGTCGGAGACGCCGAAATTGCGGGCAGCACTTTCAGCGCCCGAAGCAATGCCGCCGCCAATCGCAAACAGATGCAGCCCGTATCGCGATCCGTAGAGCAGTTTCCACGCTGCCAGGATCACGACGATGCCCCAGAAAACCGGATAGGGAACGCCGAGGAAACTGCCTGAGACGGCATCGATGACGATCTCCGGCACCGTACCGCCGGACACAGGACGCAGGATGCGCGCGATGCCGAGCACGATGTACTGCGTCGACAGCGTCGCGATGATCGGATGGACGTTGAAACGGGTGATCGCCAGGCCGTTGATCAGCCCGATGAGTGCCGCCAGCACGAAGACCGCCGGGATCAGCACGACAGCCGGCTGATCGAGCGCCAGCACCGCCGTGGTGAAGCTGATGACGGAGCCGACCGACAGATCGAGCCCGCCGATGAGCACGACCACCAACTGTCCGATGGCCGCGATGATCAGCGGCATTGCCTGGGCCACCAGGTTGAAGAGGTTTTCGGCCGTGGCAAATTGTGTCGTCTCGACGGTCAGCCACAGCGAAATGAACAAGGCGACCAGCAGTGGCAGGCCCCACAGGCCTTGCCGCGTGTTCCGGCCACTCAGGATGTTGAACAGCGAGCGAACCATGGCAGCCCCCTAGTGCTGGCGCGCGGAGCCGCCCGTCAGGGCCGCGTCGAGGATCTTGTGTTCCGTCGCCTGCGCCGCCGGCATTTCGGCAACGATGGTGTCGTCGTGGACGACGTAGATGCGATCGCAGAGCCCGATCAACTCGATCGTCTCGCGCGACAGCACCAGCACGGCGCCGCCCTTGGCGGTAAAGTCGCGCAGCAGGTGGTAGATCTCGGACTTGGCGCCGATGTCGACGCCGCGGGTCGGCTCCTCGACCAGCAGAAGATCGAGATCGGCGGCCAGGTAGCGGCCGAGGAGAACCTTTTGCTGGTTGCCGCCCGACAGGGAGCCGACCGGCGCGGACGGCCCTGCCGCCTTTATGTTCATGACCTCCATCATGCGGGCGATGACGTTTCGATACGGCCGCGCCGGCGCGAGTTCGAATCGCCTCGAATGCAATCCGATGGCGATGTTGTGGGCGATCGGCAAAGCGAGGAAGAGCCCCTCCTCCTTGCGGTCCTCGGGAACGAAGCCGACCCTCAGCTGCTGCAAATGGCGAACGCCTGATGATGCCGGGAGCGGCATTTTCAGCGCTTTGCCGTTGACGGAAATCGTCCCGGCGGAGGGATGATAGCGGCCGATCAGCGATCTCACGAAGCGCTGCTGGCCCTGCCCCTCCAGTCCGGCCAGGGCTACGATCTCACCCTTGTGCAAAGACAGCGACAGCGGCCGCGATGTGTCGGTGATTCTGAGGTTCTCGACTCGCAGGATCTCATCACCCTTATCGCCCGTGCGATCGGGAAAAAGGTCCTGGAGTTCGCGTCCGACCATCATGGCGATGAGGTCGTCGGTGGTGATCTCGGACACCATCCTGGTGCCGACCAGTGCGCCGTCCTTCAGCACCGTCACCGTGTCGCACAGCTCGAAGATCTCCTCCATGCGATGCGAGATGTAGACGATGGCTTTTCCCTTATCGCGCAGCCGGCGGATGTTGCGGTTGAGCACATCGACATCGGCCGCGTTGAGAGCAGCCGTCGGCTCGTCGAGGATAAGCACGCTGGCGTCCGCCTGGATGCAATGCGCGATCTCGACGAATTGCCGCTCGGCTATGGTCAGGTTGGAAACGAGTTGCGACGGGTCGAGCGTGAGGCCGAGTTCGCCAAGCGCCTTGGCGGTCTGGCTTTTCATCGCCCGATAATCGATCGAGCCGAACCGGGTCGTCGGCTCCCGGCCCAGAAACATGTTTTCGGCGATCGACAGATTGGGCAGCAGCGAATGCTCCTGGAAAACGGTCGAAATGCCGGCATCGAGTGCGGCGCGCGGCGATTTCAGATCGAGCTTCTCCCCGTTCATGAAGATCTCGCCGGAATCGGGCTGATGCACGCCCGCCAGGATCTTCATCAACGTCGATTTGCCGGCGCCGTTCTCGCCCATCAGGGCGTGGACGCTGCCCGCCTTGAGATCGAGGGAAACGGAATGGAGCGCCTTGCTCCCTCCGAATGCCTTCGAAATGTGGGACATCTCGGTAAGATTGGTCACGAAACCCTCGAACGAACCAAATTCAACACATGGAACGGCCTGCGGGGAATGCTTGTCCACTCCCCGCCAGCCACGGCGCCGTCACTTCTTGCCGTAATATTCCTTGAGCTTGTCCTCGGGCAGTTCGCTCGGCCACCAGACATTGGCGGTCAGGTCGTCGCGATAGTATTTTTTGGCCTTGTCCTGGTCCCATCCGTCGGGATTATAGACATAGCGTTTGTAGAGCTGCTTGCCTTCCAGAAGGGCAACAGCGGCGCGCACGCCGGCCGCACCTTGGGCGGGGCTGTATTCCGGCGAGATCGACTTGAACCCGTCCGTGATCCACTGGCCGAAATAGCCATTGTTGCCCTCGCCCGAAATCGGCGGAACGGGCGTGCCGAACTGCTTGAAGACATCGACGCAGGCGCGCGTCATGTCAGCGCCGGACGACCAGATGCCGTCAACCTGTGGGTTGTTCAGATAAAGCGTCTCGCACAGCTTCTTGGCCTTGTCGTACTGCCAGTCACCATGCTCCTCGGCGATGATCTGCACATGCGTGCCCTTGAGCGACTCCAGGAGTCCGTTGTAGCGGTTGGTGTCTTCCGGATGTCCGGCCAGGCCACGCAGGACCCAGATCTTGCCGTTGTCGCCGACGGTCTTGACCAGCCAGTCGCCCATCACCTTGCCGAAATGCTCGGCGCCGCCCTGGATTTCGGTGGTGTAGGCGTCGGAATCGATGCGACCGGTGTGGAGAATGACGGGAATGCCGGCGGCGACCGCCTTGGCGATGCTGGCATTCGCCGATGTGCTGGTCACCGGCTGCACGATGATCGCGTCGACATGCTGCGCAATCAGGTCCTCGATATCAGCCACCTGCTTCTTCTGGTCGAAGCCGGCATCGAGCAGGATGAATTTCGAGATGCGCTTGTCCTTGGCCGCGGCATTCTCCGCCTCATGCGCCACCTGTACCGTCCACGTGTTTGCGTTGACGCCGAAGTCGCTCATTCCGATGACCCAGGGCGGGTCCTTCTTGAACGCACCGGCCGCGGTCATGCGCGTGTCGTCGGGGCGCGGCGCGACGCCGTCCATCAGCTTGATGTCTTCCGCATGCGCCAGGGACGTCACGGCAAGCGTGGACGCAACTAGCATCCCCAGGCCGACGGTTTTCAGCAATCCTAACATTCAACTCTCCTCCTTGTGGTTGTCCCGGCCTACGAATTCGTATGGCCGGCCGTACGAATGTGTACTGCCGCGAGACGCTCTCCCGATGCATGCTCGTCGTCGCAAACCGACCGATGCACGCAATTCTCCCGTCCCCGAACACATGCGTGTCGAGGCCCAACCCGGGCTGGACGATGGTGACGGTTGAGAACTCCTCCGGCACTTTAGAAGCACAGCGGATTCGCCCTGTCAATAGTTAGTCATGTTGAATGACTATTCCCTTGCTTGCCTTTCACCGCTCCGCTATCCATCATGAATGGCGCTCGCCGGCTTCGGCGCGCTGTCAGTCCCGGCGGGAAAAACATGCGATCAGTCTTGTGCTACGGCGACTCCAACACGCACGGCCAGATCCCCGGCAGGGGGCCGCTCGAGCGCTATGGGCCGGGTGAACGCTGGCCGGGAATATTGCGTTCTCACCTAGGCCCCGACTGGTATGTCATCGAGGAAGGATTGAGCGGCCGCACCACCGTCCACGACGACCCGATCGAGGGCGCCCACAAAAACGGCAGAACCTATCTTCGCCCCTGCCTGCAGAGCCATGCGACGCTCGACCTCGTCATCATCATGCTCGGCACCAACGACCTGAAGATCCGCTTCAACAAGCCGCCGTCGGAAGTGGCGATGGGGATCGGCTGCCTCGTCTATGACATCAAGGAGCTGGCGCCTGGGCCAGGCGGCTCGACGCCCGAGATCATGATCGTGGCGCCGCCGCCGATGCAGGACGACGTCAAGGAATGGAAGTCCATCTTCGCCGGTGCGCCGGAGAAATCGCGCCTGCTCGCGCTTGAGTTCGAGGTTCTGGCGGACTCGCTCGAACTCCACTTTTTCGATGCCGGCTCGGTGGTGTCGTGCAGCGAAGCGGACGGCTTTCACATCGATGCCGAGGCGCACAGATTGCTGGGCACCGCACTTGCCCGCGCGGTCGATGCCATCGGCTGGAGCCGCTCGACATGAGCAACACTAAAGCCACCGGGCAACGAGCTCCAACCGACGGGGCGACCCTTGCCTGACATGAGGTTCGCACCACCCAATCCATTGCGCATCGCCGATCGCGCGAGCGGGCTGAATGCGTTGAGCGTCCGCAGCTACAATGAGCGGCTGGTGCTGTCGCTGCTGCTTCAGAACGAAGGCATTTCGCGGATGGAAATCGGCGAAAAAACCGGCCTCTCGGCGCAGACGGCATCGGTTATCGTCCGCTCGCTCGAGCAGGAAGGCCTGGTCTCGCAAGGCGAGGCGCAGCGCGGCCGCGTCGGGCCGCCCACCATCCCGCTTTCGCTCAACCCGGAGGGCGCCTATGCGGTTGGCGTCGGCTTCAGCCGACGCCGGATCGACATCGCACTCATCGATTTCATCGGCACCGTGCGCTTCCACACGCAATTGCCGGCGGATGAAGCCAATCCCTTTCCGCAAAGCGGCGATCTGTTCGGCGCGATCAGGCAAGCCATGACCAGCCTGCCGGTCGAGGCGCGCAGCCGGGTTGCCGGCATCGGCCTGGCCGTTCCCGACGATGTCGACACGATGGCTGCAACCCGCAACGGATCGAGCACCTCGCTGAAAGCCTTGCAGGGGGAGATCGAGGAACAGATCAAGCTGCCGGTTTTCGTGCAGAACGACATCACCGCGGCAGCCGGCGGCGAGAGCATGTTCGGCGTCGCAAAGCCGCTCAACGACTATCTGTTCTTCTATCTGGGAGCACGGCTGCAGAGCAGGCTCATCCTCAACCACCAGATCTACAAGGGAAACTCCAGCGCCAGCTTCGATCATGGCCTGATGCGCCTGGAGAGCGAACTGGCCATGCGCGGGCGCCCGTCCGAAATCATCTGGAGCAGCAGCCCTGAGTGGCCTGACCTGGGCGAGGCCTACAGCGCATGGCTGGGCGAGTGTTCCGACCGCCTGAAAGCGTCGATCTCCGCGCTGACCCAGTTTGTCGAGTTCAGTTCGGTCGTCCTGTCCAGCTATGCGCCGCAAAAGATCGCCGAGGCCTTGTGCGACGACATCGGCCGGGAATTCCCCGGCATCGAAGCGCTGCCCGCGCGGGTCAGCATCAGCCCGAAGGCCGTCGGCGCGGCAAGCCTGCCGTTCAGTTCGCGCTTCATGATCCAGTGATCGAGCCGAACCGGCGTTGCCGGTCCGCCGATCATGCACCCTCTGCAGGTCCATCGATGATTTTCAGGTGACCAAGCGAATCTACTTGCCAGGACGCCTCACTTAATAGCATGTTAAGTGAACCCTGAGATCGCCATGAAAATCGCTGCGGATCACGCACTCAATGACAATGCCGCAACCAGCGCCGAAGCGCGCCGCTCGACGGTATTGGGCGATCGCATCAAGGCCTATCGCACCACGCGGCGCCTGACGCTGCGCCAGCTCGGCGGCATGATCGGCACCACCGCCAGCTTCCTGAGCCAGCTCGAGCGCGGCCTTTCCGGCGCCAACACCAGCACATTGATGCTGATCGCCAATGCGCTCGGCATCAGCCTCGCCGATCTTTTCGACGACTGCGAAGTGTCGCCGCACGCGGTGCTGACACGCGCCGAGCGGCCGGCGCTGCCGACCAGCGAAGGCTACCGCAAGACGCTGCTGTCGCGCCGGCCGATCCGCGAGATGGAAGTCTATTGCGGCGAGTTCGCCGTCGGCGGCTCCACCGGCGACGTGCCCTATACGCATGGCAACGCGAGCGAGATGTTCCTCGTGCTGCGCGGACGCGTGCAACTGACGCTCGGCGACGAGAGCTTCACCCTCGAAGAGGGCGACAGCATCGAATATTCGACCTCGACGCCGCACCGGACGATCAATGTCGGCGATGCGGTGGCCGAGGTGCTGTGGATCATCGCGCCGCCGACAAGCGGCGCTGTCGACCTCGATCAATATGTAGCCCGGAAAACGCTCGCGCCCGGCCTGCCAAAATCAAACAGCGAGCCATCGGAGGGTTAGAAAATGGGAAGCAGATCAAGATTGGCCGGATTTGTCGGCGCCGCCGCACTGGCCTTGCTCGCAGCCGCCGCTCACGCGCAGAACGCGCCGCCGGCCGGAACCGTGGTCGACGGCTCGTTGAAGGGCAAGACGCTGACCTTCGTCTCCTATGGCGGCATCTACCAGGACGGCCAGGTTGCCGCGCTCAAGGAATTCGTCGACAAGAGCGGCGTCAAGCTTTTGAACGACGGACCGACCGAAATCGCCAAGCTTCAGGCGCAGGTCGAATCAGGCAATGTGACCTGGGATGTCGTCGACACAGACGATTTTCCGCCCTTCGTGCATTGCGGAAAACTGTTCCAGAAACTCGATCTGACCAAGCTCGACATCTCGCACATCCCGCCCGGACAGGTCGGCGAATGCAGCGTGCCGGCGATGAACTACGGCATGGTCCTGATGTACAAGAACGACACGTACAAGGACAATCCGCCAAAGGACTGGAAGGATTTCTTCGACACCGCGAAATTCCCCGGCACCCGTGCCATCGACGGCAGTGGCAGCCCGCTCGGCGGCCTGATCGAACAGGCCATCCTGGCCGACGGCGGCAAGGTCGACGCCATGACGCCTGCCGATATCGACAAGGGCATCGCCAAGATCAAGGCGATCGGCCCCGACACCATCTTCTGGAAGACCGGCGCAGAATCCCAGCAGCTTGCCGAATCCGGCGAGGCCGACATGATCATCATGTGGACTGGCCGCGCCATGACGGCGGTCAAGAATGGCGCTGCCTATACGCCGGTGTGGAAGGACTGGCTGGTCGTCATGGATCAGCTGACCATCCCGGTCGGCGCCAAGGACACCGATGCCTCCTACGCGCTGATCAACGCCTATCTCGGCAAGAAGTCGCAGGAGATCCTGACCGAGCAGACGTCCTACTCGCCGATCAACAACGAGGCGCAGCCCAAGGTCGACGCATCCGTCGCCGCCTTCCTGACCAACACGCCGGACCACGCGAAGCTCGGCTACCAGCAGAACATCAAGTTCTGGGTCGCCAATTTCGCCGCCGCGTCCGACAAGTGGACGGCGCTGATGGCCGGCAACTGAGCCGGCTATCACTGAGGTGACGGCGTGAGCCAGACATCGCATACGCCGACGGCCGGGGGTGATCATTCCCGGCCGTCAGGTGCCGTGCAGGGGCCGCAGCGGCGCCTGCGCCTTGCCGCCTATCCGTCCCTGCTGGCGATGCCGGCCCTGCTCCTGCTTATCGCGGCTATGGGCTATCCCTTGCTGACCGTCACGCTGCGCAGTTTTTCGGACCCGGCCTGGGGCCTGCAGAACTACGTCTGGTTCTTCTCCACGCCGGTGAACGTCACCGTCCTGTGGCGCACCTTTTCCATCGCCGCCTGGGTCACCATCGTCTGCGTCATCGCGGCCTACCCCTACGCCTATCTCATGACGGCCGTCGAGCCGCGCCTGCGACTCGTCCTCATCTTGTGCGTTTTGGTGCCGTTCTGGGTCAGCGGCGTGGTGCGCACCTTGGCCTGGGTCATCCTGCTGCAAGATTCCGGCATCATCAATTCGGTGATCAGGCTGCTCGGCTTTGACGGCGTGAAGCTGATCCGCACGCAGACCGGAGTCGTCATCGGCATGGCGCAGGTGTTGCTGCCGTTCATGATCCTGCCGCTCTATTCGGTCATGCGCGGCATCGATTTGCGCCTCGTGCAGGCGGCGCGCAGCCTTGGTGCGCGCCCGGCACGCGCCTTCCTGGAAATCTATCTGCCGTTGTCGCTGCCCGGCGTCTTCGCCGGCGCCATCATCGTCTTCATCCTGTCGCTCGGCTTCTACATCACGCCGGCCCTGCTCGGCGGCCCGCGCAGCACCATGCTGTCGACGCTGGTGCAGAGCCAGGTGCTCAGCCTGCTCAACTGGGGCCGAGGCGGCGCCATGGGCGTCGTCCTGCTGGTCGCGACCTTCGTGCTGCTGGCGCTCGCCGCACCGCTGATGCGCCAGCGCCACAAGCAGGCGTCCAGATCATGAGACAAACGCCGTTCCGCATTCTGCTCGGCCTGTTCTGCCTGCTGGTCGCCGTCTGGCTGGTGATGCCGACGCTGGTCATCATCCCGATGTCGTTCAACGAGAAGAAGTCGCTCGCTTTCCCGCCGTCCGGCTTCTCCTGGCAGTGGTACGCGAATTTCTTCACCAATCCCGATTGGCTGTCGAGCTTCTTCAATTCGCTTAGGGTCGCGGGCCTCGTCGCCGTTGCCGCCACGCTGATCGGCACGCTGGCGTCGCTTGGCCTCAGCCGCATGAAACATTCCGGCGCCGGCCTGCTGCGCGCCATCCTGATCACGCCGATGATCGTGCCCGGCGTGGTGCTGGCGATCGGCATCTATGCCGTTTACCTCGACTACCAGCTTGTCGGCACCACCACCGGCTTCGTCATCGCGCACACGATGCTGGCGATCCCCTTCGTCATCATCGCCGTATCGGCAAGCCTCGAAGTCTTCGACGTGCGGCTGGAAACGGCGGCGGCCAGCCTCGGCGCCAACCGCTTCACCACATTCCGCACCGTGACCTTGCCGCTGATCGCGCCCGGTATCCTGTCCGGGCTTTTGTTTGCCTTCGTCACCTCCTTCGATGAAATCATCGTCGCGCTGTTCATCACCAGTCCCTACCTCAAGACCTTGCCGGTGCAGATCTTCACCAGCATCACCCGCGACGCCGACCCGACGGTGACGGCCGTCGGAACCATCATCTTCATTGCCACGACGCTGATCATCAGCGCCGGGCTGATCATCAGCTCGAAATCGACGAGGAGTTGAGATGACTGCGAGGGAACGTGGCGCGGCCATCGACATCAAGGGCGCAACCAAGCGCTACGGCAATTTCACCGCGCTCGACGATGTCAGCCTGCATATCGAGCCCGGCGAGTTCATGACGCTGCTGGGGCCCAGCGGCTCGGGCAAGACCACGACGCTGAATGTGGTGGCCGGCTTCACCGACCTCACATCAGGCGATCTTGCCGTCGGCGGCAACAGCATCGTCGCCCTGCCGGCGCACAAGCGCAACATCGGCGTCGTGTTCCAGCACTACGCGCTGTTTCCGCACATGACCGTCGGCAAGAACGTCGCCTATCCCCTCACCTTGCGCGGCATGGACAAGCAGGCGCGCGACCGTCTCGTCGTGCGAGCGCTGGACATGGTCAAGATGGCCGATTTCGCGCATCGCTATCCCTCAGAGCTTTCCGGCGGCCAGCAGCAGCGCGTGGCGCTGGCGCGCGCCATCGTCTTCGATCCGCCGCTGCTGTTGATGGACGAACCGCTCGGCGCGCTCGACAAGAAGCTGCGCGAATGGCTGCAGCTGGAGATCAAGCGTATCCACCGCGAACTCGGCACCACCTTCGTCTATGTGACGCACGACCAGGAAGAAGCGCTGGTTTTGTCCAACCGCATCGCCGTGTTCAACCAGGGCCGTATCGAGCAGGTCGGAACAGGCCGTCAGCTCTACGACGAGCCGGCGACCTTGTTCGTGGCCAAGTTCATCGGCGAATCGACTAGTTTGCGTGGCGCTGCAGAAACGTCCGGAAACGAAACCAGCCTGACGATCGCCGGCCAGAAGATAGTGGCCAACGGCAAGCTTGCCGGCGGCCGCAAACCGGTGGTCCTGCTGCGGCCGGAAAAGCTCTCGCTTGCCGGCACCAACACGCCTCCCGCCGCCGGGCAGAACAGCCTGACCGGCGAGGTCAGCGAGGCCATCTATCTAGGGTCGGGTTCGAAATACCAGGTAACGCTTCGCGACGGCTCGGTCGCCATCGTGCGCTCGTCGCTGGAAGCCACGCCGTTCTCGATTGGTGACACGGTCGATCTGCGCTGGTCCGTTGTCGATGCAAAACTTCTTGCCGACGACGACCGCGCCGACATGACGATGACCTGACCGCTCCTTTCCCCCGCAGGATTTTTAGACATGGACGCCAAAGTCAACGGCAACGTCTCGTTCTGGTATGCCGACATCGGCCTGCCGGCCTATCGCGCGCCGCTTCCGGGTGACCTCGAAGCCGATGTCTGCATCGTCGGCGCCGGCTACACCGGCTTGTGGACGGCTTACTATCTGAAGAAGGCCGATCCTTCGATCCGCATCGCCATCGTCGAAAGGGAGTTCGCCGGCTTCGGCGCGTCGGGCCGCAATGGGGGCTGGCTGTCCGGCGGCTTCAGCTGGTCGCGCGAGAAATATCTGCGGACATCGACCCGAGGCGCCGTCATCGACATGGAAACGGCCGTGCATGGCACGGTCGACGAAGTGATCGAGGTGACCGAGGCCGAAGGCATCGATGCCGACATCCGCCGCGTCGACAATCTGACGGTTGCGACCAACCCGCCACAGCTCGAACGGATCAAGGCCGCCTATGCCGACGCGATCGGCTGGAGCGTGCCGCGGGAGCGCGTCAGCCTGATCGGCCAGGAAGAGGCCAGAGCCCGCATCAACATCAAAAACGTGCTTGGCGGCTATGTCCACCACGGCACCGCGCGCGTGCAGCCGGCCAAGCTGGTGCGTGGGCTCTCCGAAGCCGTCGAGCGGCTTGGCGTGCCGATCTACGAGCAGACCACCGTGACCGGCATCGAGAAGGGCAAGGTCACGACGAACCGCGGCACCGTGCGCGCGCCGATCATCATCCGCGCCACGGAAGGGTTCACGGCCGGCATATCAGGCAATGAGCGGCTCTGGCTGCCGCTCAACAGCGCGCAGATCATCACCGAGCCGCTGCCGCAATCGCTATGGGACGAGATCGGCTGGGAGGGGCATGAGCTTCTCGGTGACGCCGCGCACGCCTATTGCTATGCGCAGCGCACCCGGGAAGGCCGCATCACCATGGGCGGGCGCGGCGTGCCCTATCGTTACGGCTCGCAAACGGATGTGCGCGGCCAGACGCAGCAGGCCACGATCGAAAGCCTGCACGCGATCCTCACCCGGCTTCTGCCGCAGACAGCCGGGCTTCGCATCGACCACGCCTGGTGCGGCGTTCTGGGCGTGCCGCGCGACTGGTGCACGACATCAGGCCTCGACCCTGAAACCGGCATCGGCTGGGCCGGCGGCTATGTCGGGCTCGGCGTCTCAAGTTCCAACCTTTCGGGCCGCACGCTGCGCGACCTTATCCTGCGCCGCGACACCGAACTGACCCGCCTGCCCTGGGTCAACCGCCAGGTGAGCAAATGGGAGCCCGAGCCGATGCGCTGGCTCGGCGTCCACTCGATGTATCAGCTCTATCGCGTCGCCGACGAGCGCGAGGAAGCCGGCCTCCAGCATACGTCGAAACTGGCCGCAATCGCCGACCGCATCACAGGACATTGAGAGACCGCCATGACCGACTTCCAGACCTTCGCCCATCTCGCTTCCATCGACCTCGGCGAGCCTGAGCCCAAGCCGACCTCGATCAGCGGCGATCAGCTCGAAGCAGCGAAGACGCTGTGGACCTCGCCTGACGGCACACTGGAAGTCGGCGTCTGGGAGTGCACGCCGGGCCGCTTCACCGCATCGCGCGAGAGCAATTCCGAAACCTGCCACATCGTGTCAGGTCGGGTCTCGCTGCATGGTCCCGATGGCCGCAGCGAGGACGTCGGTCCGGGCGAAATGCTGGTGCTGCCGAAAGGCTGGAAAGGCGAATGGACGATCCACGAGAAGACGCGCAAGCTCTATATCCTGCACTTCGAGGCGTGAGCTGACTGGAACAGCCGCTACTCGTCGTCTGAACGATCATCCTCGGCAACAACAGGCTTGCCTTCTATCGCCTGCCGCAAGGCGTCGTTGATGCGGTCCTGCCAGCCCGGCCCATCCTCCTGGAAGTGGTCCAGCACGGCGCGATCTATCCGGATCGAAACAAGCTCCCTGACGCCTGGAGCGGCGGAGGGCTCACGAACCGGCGCGGCCGGCTTCTTCACCGGCTTGAAAGCCGCCTCGGCGGCCGTCATCGGATTTGTCGGTCGACGCGGGGGATTTGCCATTGGATGACCCTGACTGAAGACGATTCGTGCACGACGTGGCACGCTTGCGCCACCATAGCCCAACCAGCGCCGTCGCGCAGGCCCATTTGGTCGGGACGATTACTCGGCTGCTTGAAGACTTTGCGCGTCGATGATGACCCTGATCTCGGCGCGGCAGGAGCCGCAATTCGTACCGGCATGCAGGGCCGCGCCGATCGCCGCGACGCTGCCGCAGCCGCGGCGCACCGCTTCGGCGATCTGGTTGGCGCCGACGCCAAAGCAGGAACAGACGATAGCGCCGCGATCGACGTCGATCCCGCCCGGTCGTCCGGCCACGATCGCCAGTCTGCCTGGCCGGTCGACATGATCGGCACTCAACTGTTCCGCCGCCCAGCCGCGCGACACGGCGACCGGGCCGGGTGCGACGAACAAGGCGCCTGACAGTTGATCGCCGTCGAAGGCGGCGATGCGATGCTGGCCGGCGTCGCGGTCATGATAGGCGAGCATTTCCGCACCCGGTGACGCGCCGAACAGTGACCCGGCAAAGCCAGCCCAGTCGATGTCGTCTTCGGCAAAGGCAAGCTCGACCCGCCAGCCGCCCTTGCATTTGGCCACCGCCCAGTAGGTCGCGGTATCGGGCTCAGGCCTGCGCCGTGTCACGGCGAAGCCAAAGGCTTTTGCGGCGAATTTCTCGATGCGGGCGGCGACATGTTTCAGCGCCGGCTGGCCGGAAATGGGATCGGTCAGCGGCGCGGTAAGCGTGTCGAGCCGGCCCTTTGCCGAGAACTGATCGGTCCAGTGCATCGGCGCAAACAGGCTGCCCTGGCGCTGGCGCGCCGTCACCAGCGCGCGCACCAGCACGTCGCCGCGCGGGCTGGAAACCCGCGCGATGTCGGCGTCGCCGATGCCGAAGCGCTGCGCATCCGCCGGGTGGATTTCTACGAAGGGCTCGGCGATGTGCTGCGACAAACGCGGGCTTTTGCCGGTTCGCGTCATGGTGTGCCAATGGTCGCGGATACGGCCGGTATTGAGGATCAGCGGATAGTCCGGGCTGGTGCGGACTTCCGTGGTGGGGCGGATGGCGATGAAGCGCGCTTTGCGGTCGGGCGTGTAGAAATTGCCGTCGGCGAAGAAGCGGGTGGTGTTACCTTCCAGCCTCTGCCCGGCCCGAAGATGCTCGTCCGACTGATGTCGAGCTTGAGCACCCCCCTCTGTCCTGCCGGACATCTCCCCCGCAAGGAGGGAGATTGGCAGCTTTGATGCTCGCATATCTCCTGCATTGTTTGTAATTGGCGAAGGCCGTGGTGGCAGCCGATCTCCCCCCTTGCGGGGGAGATGGCCGGCAGGCCAGAGGGGGGTGGCTGGGCTCGGCGCCGGCCACTGGAACGGCTCAAGCGCCTCATACCCCTCCGCATCGACCCCGGCATAAGCCCCAATATCGAAATCCCGCACACCATCATTCTCAAACCCCGACAAAGCGGCGTGCTCAGCAAAAATCTCCCCCGGCGTGGCATGCGAAAACGCCCCGCCAAACCCCATCCGCTTGCCGACCTCAGCGACAATCCGCCAGTCGGGCCTTGCCTCGCCGGGCACGGGCAAAAACGCGCGCTGGCGCGACACACGGCGCTCTGAATTGGTGACGGTGCCATCCTTCTCGCCCCAGGCGGCGGCGGGCAGCCGGACATGGGCGTGGCGGACGGTGTCGGTCTGGGCCAGCACGTCCGACACCACCACGAACGGGCACGCCTTGATCGCCGCCTCGACGGCATCGGCGTCCGGCATCGAATCGACCGGGTTGGTGGCCATGATCCACAGCGCCTTGATCCGCCCGTCGGCCAGCGCCTGGAACATCTCGACTGCCTTCAGGCCGGGCTTTCCGGCAATGGCCGGCGCGTTCCAGAAGCGCTGCACGCGGTCGCGATGGTCGGGGTTTTCGATTTCCATATGCGCGGCGAGCATGTTGGCCATGCCGCCGACCTCGCGGCCGCCCATGGCGTTGGGCTGGCCGGTCACCGAAAACGGCCCTGCTCCGGGTTTGCCGATGCGGCCGGTGGCGAGATGGCAGTTGATGATGGCGTTGACCTTGTCGGTGCCGGATGACGACTGGTTCACACCCTGGCTGTAAACCGTCACCGTTTTCGCCGTTGCCGCAAACAGGCTGTAGAAACGGCCAAGCTCGTCCTCGCTCAGGCCCGTGGCGGCAGCGACGCCGGCCAGGTCGAGCGCGGAGGCCGCGAAAAGCGCTTGCCCGAAGCCGGTCGTGTGCGTCGTGATGTAGGCGCGGTCGAGCGCATTGTGCTGGCCGAGATAAGCGAGCAGCCCGGTGAACAAAGCGACGTCGCCATCCGGCGCGATCGCCAGATGCATGTCGGCGATGTCAGCGGTCATGGTGCGCCGCGGATCGACCAGGACGATCTTCATCTCCGGCCGCTTTTCCCGGGCAGCCGCGATGCGCTGGTAGAGCACCGGATGGCACCAGGCGAGATTGGAGCCGACCAGCACGATCAGGTCGGCCAATTCCAGATCCTTGTAGGTTCCCGGCACGGTGTCGGAGCCGAAAGCGCGGCGGTGGCCGGCGACCGAGGAGGCCATGCACAGGCGCGAATTGGTGTCGATGTTGGCCGAGCCGACAAAACCCTTCATCAGCTTGTTGGCGACGTAATAGTCCTCGGTCAGCAACTGGCCCGAAACATAGAAGGCGACCGCATCCGGGCCATGCTCGGCGATGGTTTGCGAGAAGGTCGAGGCGACAAGGTCGAGCGCCTCGTCCCAGCCGGCGCGGCGGCCGTGGACCTCCGGATGCAGCAGCCTGCCGTCGAGGTCGATGGTCTCGGCGAGTGCCGAGCCCTTGGAGCAGAGCCGGCCGAAATTGGCCGGGTGGTCGGGGTCGCCGCGGACGGACACCTGCCCGTCCGCGGTGGCCTTCGCCAGCACGCCGCAGCCCACCCCGCAATAGGGGCAGGTGGTCCTCACCTCGCGCGCTTCGTCGATCTCCATGGGTTCAGGCCGCGCGGCTGGCCAGCGCTTCCAGCGCAATGAACAGATGCTCGCCTTCGACCCGCACCGGAATGGTGCGCACCGCGCCCTCGTCGGCGCCGAGCGCCTTGCCCGTCTCCAACGAAATCACCCAATTGTGCAAGGGACAGGTCACCGCCGCACCGTGCACGATGCCCTGGCTGAGCGGTCCGCCTCTGTGCGGGCAATGGTCGTCGATGGCATAGACCTGATCGTCGGCGGTGCGGAAGACGGCGATCTTGCCTTCCGGGGTGGCGACGCAGCGCGCGCCGCGGCGGGGGATGTCCGAGATAGAGCCGATTGATACCCAGTTCATGATTGTCACTCCGCCGCCTGCGCAAACCCGACAGAGGCCATCGGCCGGAATTCATGCTTGTCCTTGCCGGAAACGCGTTCCGACCACGGATCGACCTGGGCGAATTTCTGGCTGAAGACGAAGCGGTCGTAATAAGCCTTGCGCTTCTCGCCATCGTCCATGATCTGACGCTTGATCTCGGGGATGCCGATGCGCTTGGCCCATTTGTAGATGCGCTCGAGATAGCGGCCCTGCTCGCGATACATCTGCGTCAGCGCCACGATATGCTCCAGCGCCTCGTCCTCGGTCTTGACCAGGCCCAGCACCTCGGTGCCCTTGATGTCGAGGCCGGCCGCCCCGGCGAAATGGATTTCGTAGCCGGAGTCGACGCAGATCACGCCAACATCCTTGCAGGTCGCCTCGGCGCAGTTCCTTGGACAGCCCGACACCGCCATCTTGACCTTGGCCGGCGTCCACGAGCCCCACATGAATTTTTCGATGCGGACGCCGAAGCCCGTAGAATCCTGCGTGCCGAACCGGCACCAGTCTGAGCCGACGCAGGTCTTCACCGTGCGCAACCCCTTGGCATAGGCGTGGCCGGAGACGAAGCCGGCCTGACCGAGATCGGCCCACACTGCCGGCAGGTCCTCCTTGCGGATGCCGAGCATGTCGATGCGCTGGCCGCCGGTGACCTTGACCATCGGAATTTCGAACTTGTCGACGACGTCGGCGATGGCGCGCAGTTCGGCGGCATTGGTCACCCCACCCCACATGCGCGGCACCACCGAATAAGTCCCATCCTTCTGGATGTTGGCGTGGACGCGCTCGTTGATGAAGCGCGACTGGTAATCGTCGGCGTAGTCATCCGGCCAGTCGCAGACGAGGTAGTAGTTGAGCGCCGGCCGGCATTTGGCGCAGCCGCAGGAGGTCGTCCATTCCAGTTCCTGCATGACGGCGGGAATGGTCTTCAGGCTCTTGGCCTTGATCAGCCGGCGCACCTCGTCATGGCCGAGGGTGGTGCAGGAGCACATCGGCTGCACGGCGGCGGGGTTGTACGTGTCGCCGAGGGTCAGCACCATCAGCTTTTCAACCAGCCCGGTGCAGGAGCCGCAGGAGGCCGACGCCTTGGTGTGGGCGCGCACGTCGTCAAGCGAGGTCAGGCCCTTGGCCGTGATCGCGCCGGTGATCTTTCCCTTGCAAACGCCGTTGCAGCCGCAGATTTCCGCATCATCCGGCAAGGCTGCAACGGCCGCCATAGGGTCCAGCGGGGCACCCCCCTGGTAGGACTGGCCGAAGATGAGCGTGTCGCGCATTTCGGAAATGTCGGTCTGCTTCTTCTTGAGGTCGTTGAACCAGGCGCCGTCAGCCGTCTCGCCATAGAGCACGGTGCCGATGATGCGGTCATCCTTCAGCACCAGGCGCTTGTAGACGCCTGCGGCGGCGTCGCGCAGCACGATCTCCTGGCGATCCTCGCCCTCGGCGAAGTCGCCCAGCGAGAACAGCTCGATGCCGGTGACCTTGAGCTTGGTCGGCGTGTCCATATGGACGAAGGCCGCCGCCTGGTTGCCGGCCAGCTGGCTGGCTGTAACGCGCGCCATCTCGTAGAGCGGTGCGACGAGGCCATAGACCTGGCCGTTGACCTCGGCACATTCGCCGAGCGCGTAGATGTCGGGATCGTTGCTGCGCATGCCGGCGTCGACGACGATGCCCCTGTTGACGGCGATGCCGGCCTGTTTGGCCAGCGCCGAATTCGGCCTGATGCCAACGGCCATCACCACAAGCGTTGCTGGGATAATGGTGCCGTCAGCAAGCTCCACCTGCCCGACCTTGCCGTTGCCTGTGATCGCCTGCGTGTTGGCCTTGGTGATGACCTTGATGCCGCGCTGCTCCACCGCGCGCTGCAGCAGATAGCCGGCCGCCGGATCGAGCTGGCGCTCCATCAAGGTCGGCATGACATGCAGCACGGTGACGTCCATGCCTTGTGCGTTCAAGCCCGCCGCCGCCTCCAGCCCGAGCAGGCCGCCGCCGATGACCACCGCCTTGGCCCGCGACTGGGCGGCAAGCATCATCGCCTGCACGTCGTCGAGATCGCGATAGGTCAGCACGCCCGGCAGGTCATGGCCGGGCACCGGAATGATGAACGGCACCGAGCCGGTGGCGATGACGAGCTTGTCGTAGGGCTCGGTCACGCCATGATCGGACGTGACGGTCTTCGCTGACCGATCGATGGTGACGATCTTGTGGCCCTTGTAGAGGGTGATGTTGTTGGCGATGTACCAGCCGTCGCCGTGGATGATGATCTCCTCATAGGCTTTCTCGCCCGACAGCACCGGCGACAGCATGATGCGATCGTAATTGACGCGCGGCTCGGCGTTGAAGATGGTGACGGTGTAGCGGCCCGGCGCCTGTTCCAGCAGGTGCTCGAGCATGCGCCCGGGGGCCATGCCGTTGCCGATGATGACAAGTCTTTCGCTCATGGTGCTACTCCGCAGCTTCGACGAAGCGGTGGCGTTCGTAGAGGAACTTCAGCACCGCCTCGCGGCAGCGCAGGAAGGTCCGGTCGGAAGAGAGTTCGACGCGCCGGCGTGGCCGCGCCAGCGGCACGGCAAGCACTTCGCCGATGGTTGCCGCCGGGCCATTGGTCATCATGACGATGCGGTCGGACAGCAGCACCGCCTCGTCGACATCATGGGTGATCATGATCGTCGTCGAGCCGAGCCTGGAATGGATGTCCATCACCGCGTCCTGCAGATGGGCCCGCGTCAGCGCATCGAGCGCGCCGAACGGCTCGTCGAGCAGCAGGATCTTCGGCTCCATGGCCAGCGCCCGGGCGATGCCGACACGCTGCTTCATGCCGCCAGATATCTCGGCCGGACGCTTGTCCTTGGCATGCGCCATCTGCACGAGGTCGAGATTGCGCATGATCCAATCATGCCGCTCGGCCTTGCTCTTCGAACGACCAAAGACCTTCGACACCGCCAGATTGATGTTTTCGTAGACGGTCAGCCACGGCAAAAGGCTGTGGTTCTGGAACACCACGGCGCGTTCCGGTCCGGGGCTGTCGACCTCCTTGTCCTCGAGCAGCACGGCGCCGGCGGACACCTTGGTCAGCCCGGCGATCAGATTGAGCAAGGTCGACTTGCCACAGCCGGAATGGCCGATGATGGAGACGAATTCGCCCTTGTCGATGGTCAGCCTGATGTCCTTCAACACCTCGCTGACCTGGGCACCACGCGTGAAGGATTTGTCGATATGGTCGAGCTTCAGATAGGCCGTCATCGCCCTCTCCTCACTTTGCCGTTGTGCCGCGGGTGACGAAGGCGCCGACCGCCGCGACCAGACGATCGAGGCAGAAGCCGGTGACGCCGATATAGGCGAGCGCCACGATGATGTCGGGCAGCCGCGACGAGTTCCACGCGTCCCAGATGAAGAAGCCGATGCCGACGCCGCCGGTCAGCATTTCGGCGGCGACGATGGCGAGCCAGGACAGGCCGATGCCGATCCTCAGGCCGGTGAAGATGTAGGGCGCGGCGGCCGGCACCATGATCTTCACGAAGAACTCGAACTGGTTGAGCCGCAGGATGCGCGAGACGTTGCGGTAATCCTCGGGGATATTGCGCACGCCGACGGCGGTGTTGATGATGATTGGCCAGATCGAGGTGATGAAGATGACGAAGATCGCCGACGGGCTGGAATCACGGAACGCCGCCAGCGACAGTGGCAGCCAGGCCAGCGGCGGCACCGTGCGCAGGATCTGGAACACCGGGTCGAGGCCGCGCATCGCCCAAATCGACTGGCCGACCAGCGCGCCGAGCGCGACGCCGACGATCGCAGCCAGGCCGAAGCCGATGGCAACACGCTGCAGCGAGATCAGCACGCGCCATGCCAGACCGATATCCTGCGGGCCATTGTCGAAGAACGGATGCGCGATCAAATCGTAGGCCTCGTTCCACACCTGGGTCGGCGGCGGCAGGCTTGATGTCGGCGACGAACAGGCGATCTGCCAGACGACCAGCATCAGCGCGATGACGATGATGGGCGGCACCAGCGCGCTCGCCAGTTTGCCGGCAATCGCCAGCGGATCGAAGCGGCGTCGTGCCTTTGCGGTGAAGGCGATGACCTCCGCCGGCTTCGCGGGGAACGCCTTCACCTTTGTGTCCTCGATAGTCTGGATCGACATGTCTGGGAAAACTCCTTGGGGGCAGGTAGTGATCGCAAGCGGCGCAGGACGCCGCTTGCGATTAGGCTACGCCGAGGCCTTGATCTTCAGGCTGTCGAGATAGGCGGACGGGTTGGCCGGGTCGAAGATTTTGCCGTCGAAGAAGGTCTCGACGCCGCGCGACCACGACGCCGGAACGTCGGCCGCCGCGACGCCGAGATCTTTGGCCGCTTCGCGCCACAAATCCTCGCGGTTGACCTGATCGACCAGCGCCTTGATGTCGGTGGTCGGCGCGAACTTGCCCCAGCGGATGTTCTCGGCAAGGAACCACGCATCGTGGCTCTTGAACGGATAGGAGACGCCGCCCTTCCAGAACTTCATGTAGAGATCGCTGCCGTTGGCGACGCGGCCATTGCCGTAGTTAATGTCGCCCTTGAGCCGGCCGATGATGTCGGCGACTGGCACGTTCATCCATTGCCGCTTGCCGATGATGGCGGCCATCTCGTCCTTGTTGTCGCTGGCCTCGCACCATTGCTGGGCTTCCATGACGGCCATCAGGATCGCCTTGGTGGCGTTCGGGTATTTCTCGATGAATTCGGCACGCAGGCCGAGCGCCTTTTCCGGATGGCCCTTCCACAATTCGCCCGTCGTGGCGGCGGTGAAGCCGACGCCCTGATGGACGAGCTGCTCGTTCCACGGTTCGCCGACACAGAACACGTCCATGTTGCCGACCTTCATGTTGGCCACCATCTGCGGCGGCGGCACGACGATGGTCGAAACGTCCTTGTCGGGGTCGATGCCGCCGGCGGCCAGCCAGTAGCGCAGCCAGAGGTCATGCGTGCCGCCCGGGAAGGTCATGGCGGCCTTGATTTCCTTGCCGGCCGCCTTCTTGGCGGCAAAGGCGTCTTTCAGCTTCGAGGCATCGAGGCCGACGCCGGTGCCGGCATATTCCTGGGCGACCGAAATGCCCTGGCAGTCGTAGTTGAGCCGCGCCACGATCGCCATCGGCATCGGCTGGTTGTTCTGCGTCACCTTGCCGGTGTGCATGAGGTAAGGCAGCGGCGTCAGAATATGGGCACCGTCGATGCCGTTGGCGGCGCCGCCGAGCATCAGATTGTCGCGCGTCGCGCCCCAGGAGGCCTGCTTGAGCACCTCGACATCGGGCATGCCGAACTTGGCGAACAGCCCCTTCTCCTTGGCGATCATCAGCGGTGCCGCATCGGTGAGGGCAATGAAGCCGAGCTTGGCGCCGGTGACCTCCGGAGTGGCGGTCGCAGCATAGGCGCCGGAAGGGAAGAGCTTGCGGGCCGCCACGAACAGGCCGGCCGTCATTGCACTGCTGACCAGAAAATCGCGGCGCGTCATGTCTTTGAGGGTCGTTCCAGTCCTGATCCGTTTCGTCATCGTCGTCTCCGGTTGGGCGCGGCTTGGGATCCGCGTCGTCGATTGCGTGTTTATCAAAACAAAAAAGCCGCCAGCCAGGTCTTCGCGTCCGGGTGACCGGGAGGGCGCATTAACCTGAGCGGCAGCTTTGCCTGTGGCGCCCGCCATTGGACGCCTGTTCCGTGACCCGCGAAGGGCCTGTCTATTTCAAAGCAGGAACCGTGCCAGTTTTGAGAGAGGGGAAAAAGATCAATTAAATCAGCAACCCGCGCCGATCGCGGACGCACCGGGTCCTATGACCGGAAGGCCAAAGATTGCTCATTCGGGCAATCGCGCGCACAATTTTTGTGCAATGCACAAGAATGACGCGGAAATGATCAGGCTTCCGCGCGAGCCGTTTTCTGGCCGATGATGTACGCGTCGACCTGGTCCGGATCGAAGATCTGGCCGTCGAAGAAACCGTCCGGACCGAGCACAAGGCCGGCGCCTGTCGCGCCGACCGCGGTGGCGACTTGGAGCGCACCCTCGACTTTCGAATTGGCGCCGGGAAGCGCCACGCCAAGCGGCTTCAGAGCCGAACGGTAGAGGTCGGGCCGGTAGCAGTTGCGGGCGATGGCAAGGTTTTCCGGCGTGTGCGCCACGTGCCCCCAGCGCACCATCTGCGTGTAGAACCACAGCGCATGGCTCTTCCACGGAAAGTTCGCCGCCTTGTCGAAGGGGAGGAAGAAGTCGTCGATGCTCCACTCCGCGCCGCCGCCCAGTCGGAGATGGCCGGTCAGGATCGGCATCTGCACGGCCGGCGGCAGGCCGAGAAAGCCGGCCTGCGCCATGACGGCAGCCAATTCGCCATGGTTGGCCGGATCCTGGCACCAGCGTGCCGAGTGATGCAGCGCGCGCAGCAGCGCCGCCAAGGCCTCGGGGTTTTCGTCTGCCCAGGCCTTGCGCACGCCGATCACCTTCTCCGGGCTGTTACGCCATATCCGCGCCTTGACGGTGACGATATGCCCGGTGCCGGCGGCAACCGCAGCACTGTTCCAGGGTTCGCCTACGCAGTAGCCGTCGATGCGGCCGGCGGCCAGTGCATCGGCCATGAAGGGCGGCGGCACGATGACGATCTCGATTTCGCGCGTCGGATCGATGCCGCAGGCGGCGAGCCAATAGCGCAATTCGTAATTGTGCCCGGAATGCGGATGCACCACGGCGAAGCGCAGCGGGTCGCCACCGGCCGCAGCGCGCTCGCGAATGAGCGCCCGCAGCGCCGCACCGGCGCGCGCGGGGTCGAGATCGGCTTCGGCGCTGTGCGCCACCATTCCGGCCCACACAGTGTTGGAGACGGTGACGCAATTGCCTCCGAGTCCGAGCGAGAACGGCACGATGGTTTCCGAAGCGAGCGGCGTCAGCCCGAGATTGCAGGCGAGCGGCATCGGTCCCAGCATGTGCGCCAGATGGAAGTGACCGATGGCGATGCGGTCGCGGATGTTAGCCCAGGACGTCTCGCGGTGCAGGGTGAGGTCGATGCCTTCTCGTGCGGCAAAGCCAAGCTCACCGGCCGCGACCAGCACGGCGCTGTCGAAAAGCGGCATGAAGCCAGCGGTGATCTGGTGCGCGGCGTCCATGCTCATTCGTCCTCCGCCGGTCCCAGCAACCCCGCGGCAGTCACCAGGCTCTGGGCGATGTCGCCGATCTTGCGGTTCTGGTTCATCGCCGTCTTGCGCAGCAGCGTGTAGGCGGCCTCTTCGGAGAGGCCGCGCGACTTCATCAATATGCCCTTGGCACGATCGATCACCTTACGGCTCTCGAGCTCGCCGCGAACCTCTTCCAGTTCGCGCGCCATGCGCGAAAAAGCGTTGAAGCGGCTGACCGCCATGTCGAGAATGGGTTTGACGCGCTCTTGCCGCAGACCGTCGACGACATAGGCCGAAACGCCGGCATCGACCGCCGCCTCGATCGAGGCCTGGTCCGAGCGGTCGACGAACATGGCGATCGGCCGTTTTACGGCACGCGAAAGCTGGAACATGTTTTCCAGCATGTCGCGATTCGGGTTTTCGAGATCGATGACGATGACATCGGGCTCGATCTCGGCGATCCGCCGCGCAATGCCGGTCACATCATGGATGACGGTGACCCGCTCATGGCCGGCCTCGCGCAACCCCGCCTCGATGATCGCGGCGCGGATGCGGTTTTCGTCGATCACCAGGACGGCGAGTGCGGTTCGAACCATGCCTGCATTGTGACCAAGCGAAGGAATTGTGCAATGCGGTATGGTTGAACAACCCGAGATTCGCTAACCGCGCCGCAGGCGCCTAATCCGCCGCCAGCGCCGTGACCTCGCGGCGGAAGGGCAGTGCGTCGCCGATATCGGCTTCGTCCAGCTCGCGCGCGAAGCGGTGGCCGGCGTAGGTTGCCCAGGCGATCGGACCCGGCGCCTCGGCATCGCCGATGATTTTGATCGAACGGATGCCGCTATCGGCCCATTCATTCCGCCGCGCCTTCAGCTCGCACCAGACGCCATCGTCCTGTTGGCGCGACGTCACGAGCACGACGGCGTCCGCGGCGATGTCGCGTTGGCCTCCCGTATAGGCACACGCAGTGGCAACCCCACCCGCCACGATGCGGGTCACAGTCCGATTCAGCACGATATCGACGCCGAGTTCGGCCAGCCGGCGGTGGATGGCGCCCTGCTCCAGCGTGTTGCGGGTCCAGTCGGACACATAGGCCGACGGTGTCACCAGCGTCACCTTCGCGCCCTGGCGCGCCATCAGCTCGGCCAGAACGCCGCCCATGTAATAGTGATCGTCATCGAACAGCACGACAGTGCCGGTCGGCACATTGCCGCCCATCAGATCGTCCGGCGTATAGACCGGCATGGCCGGGTCCGCCGGCATCGGCACGACATGCGCGCGCGCCACGCCGTCACGGCGCCATGTCGATCCGGTGGCAAGCGCAATGTTCTGAAAGCCGAAGTCCAGTATCTCCTGCGCCGACAATCGGCTTTCGAAATAGACGTCGACATTGGACATCTGGCTGATCTGGTACTGGCGGTAGTCGCGCACGCGTCCCCATGCCGAGAGACCGGGCAAGCGGCATTCGCGCGCCACGCGGCCGCCGAGTTCGGTGCCGGCTTCGGCGATGGCCACCTGATAGCCGCGCAGGCCGAGCGCACGCGCCGCCTCCAGCCCGGTCGGGCCGGCGCCGACGATCAGCACGCTGTCGCTGTCGCCCTTGGCCTGCATGCGTTCGGGATGCCAGCCCTTGCGCCACTCTTCCATGAAGGTCGGGTTCTGCGTGCAGCGCGAGATCGACATGGTCATGTCGCCGGTGATGCAGATGTTGCAGCCGATGCATTCGCGAATGTCCTCGATCCTGCCCTCTTCCACCTTCTTCGGCAGGAAGGGATCGGCGATCGACGGGCGCGCGCAGCCGATGAAATCGAGTGTACCGGACTTGATCATCTTCACCATCACATCCGGCGAGGTGAAGCGGCCGACACCGACGACCGGCTTGGAGGTCAGCGTCTTGATGCCGGACACCAGGCTCTCCTGCGCGCCCTCCTCCTTGAACCGCGACGGCCCCGAACAATCCTCCCACGCGCCATGCGCCAGGTCCCAGAGGTCTGGCAGGTCGGCGTGCATCTCGATCATGTCGCGCACTTCGGAGTTGGCGAAGCCAAGCTCGCCGATCATCTCGTCCAGCGACAGCCGCAGCGTCAGGCCGCACGTGTCGCCGATGGCATCCCTGCCCTCTTCGATCAACTCACGCATCAACCGCGAGCGGTTTTCCAGCGAGCCGCCATATTCGTCGCTGCGCTGGTTGGTGGCGGTGGACAGGAAGTGCTGGATGATGCCGAAGCCATGCGCGCCGTAGAGGCAGACCAGGTCGAAGCCCGCAAGCCTGGCACGCTTGAATGCATTGCGGTGCCAGCGGCGCAGGTCGCATATATCCTGCTTGTCCATGGCGCGCGCCTGAACCGGATCGTTGGTGAAGGTCCGGATCGGCAAGGCCGATGGCCCGCGCGGCACTTCCTTGGTGTAGAGGTTCGGCCCGTTGATGCCTGAATAGGCCAGCTGGATACCGGCCAGCGCGCCATGCTGGTGCATGGCCTTGGCCATCTTCGCCAGTGCCGGGATATCGGCATCGTCCCACAGCCTGAGCTCGATGAAGGGCGTGATCTCCGAAGTATGGTGCATCTCGGTCTGCTCGGTGAAGATGACGCCCCAGCCGCCTTCCGACTTGATGCGGCGCATCTCGGCTGCGGCCGAAGGGTCGCGGTAGCCGCCGCCATTGCAATGCGGAACCTGGTAGAAGCGGTTCTTGGCGGTCACCGGACCGATCTTCACGGGCTCGAACAAAATGTCGTAGCGCGAATCGCGCATGGAACGTGCCTTCCTGCCAGCGTCGCCTTGCACATGCCCGATTATGGTTTCGAGCCAAGGTGCAAGCCGGCCAGCCCAGTGGGTTGATGCCGTGAGACCATTCATAAATTGCGACAAGCGCCGGGAAACAACAGATTTCTTCTGTGCCGGTTAGGACGCGCCTAACCGATCAGCACTGCCTGGATTAGCATCCGCTGAATCCCGGCTGAGCCAAATGCGACTTCAAGGCCGCCGCCGCGCGATGTTAGATAGCGCGCACGCCCAATGAGACACAAGACGCATGGACAGCATCCAGATCCTTGAAAAACTGATCGCGTTCCCGACGGTGAGCCGCGATTCGAACCTCGCCCTCGTCGGCTACGTGGCGGAGCTGCTGGACGCGCATGGCATTGCCAGCCAGATCATCCACAGCGAGGACGGCCACAAGGCCAACCTCTTTGCCACCATCGGACCGGCCGACGCTTCCGGCATCATGCTGTCCGGTCACACCGACGTCGTCCCCGTCGACGGCCAAGCCTGGACGCTGCCGCCCTTCGAGATGACGAGCCGAGACGGCAAGCTTTACGGACGTGGCACAGCCGACATGAAGGGTTTTGTGGCCTGCGCGCTCGCGGCGTGCTTTAAAGCCTCGAAAATGACGCTGCGCACGCCGCTGCATTTGGCACTCTCCTACGACGAGGAGATCGGCTGCATTGGTGTGCGCAGCCTGATCGACATGCTGCAAGCAGCCCCGCAGCGGCCCTTGCTGTGCATCGTCGGCGAGCCCACCGACATGCAGGTGGCGACGGGCCACAAGGGCAAGCTTGCCGCACGCGCGCTCTGCAAAGGCCGCGAAGGCCATTCGGCGCTGGCCCCGTTGGCGCTCAATGCCATCCATCTCGGCTGCGATTTCGTCGCCGCCTTGCGCCGCGAGCAGGATCGGCTGGTGCGCGATGGCGCCCGCGACGGCGACTACGACATTGCCTACACGACCGTCCATGTCGGCAAGATCAACGCCGGCGTGGCGCTGAACATCGTGCCGAACCTCTGCCAGGTCGACTTCGAGATCCGCAATGTCGCGGCCGACGATCCGCACGAGATTCTCGACCGTCTGCGCAAGGAGGCTGCTCATATTGCATCCGAAGCCTCGGCCACCGCCCCCGAGGCGGCGATCGACATTGACATCACCAACACCTATCCCGGCCTGGACACGCCGGCCAGTTCGCGAGCCGTCGCTTTCATCAAATCGCTGACCGGCGCCAACAACACCATCAAGGTTGCCTACGGTACGGAGGGCGGCCTGTTCAGCCGCGATCTCGGCACGCCGACGGTCGTGTGCGGACCGGGATCGATGGCGCAGGGACACAAGCCGGATGAGTTCGTCAGCGTCGAGCAGATGCGCCGCTGCGACGGCATGCTGGAAAAATTGCTGCAGCGGCTTGCCGACCAGCAGTTGGCTTAACCGGGGCTACTTCTGTGGAAGTGCTGCCTGGCCGACAGCCCGCTCGGCGCCGAACACGCCTTGCTCGACGACGAAATGCCGGCAGTGGTCGATGAACGCCTGGACGGTTTGCGTGCGGTGTTCGGAACTGGGCAAGGCGACGCCCATGGTCAGCGGCCGCAGATCGCCGTCCAACGGCACGAAGACCAGCGGCTTGCCGTCCGGCGCCAGCGTGTTGAGCGGCCGCATATTGGCGATGCCGTAGCCGAAGCCGTTGGCCACCATGGAACGCATGACGGCGATGTCGCCGGTGCGCTCGGCAATGTTGGGCCGGATTCCCCGCTGATGGAATGCCGACAGGAAATATTCGCGGCTGAACGGCAGGTCGAGCAGCACCATCGGCTCGTCGGCCAGTTCTTCCGTCGTGATCGACGCCTTTGCCGCGAAGCGATGCCCCGCAGGCAGCATCACATAGGCCGGCACCAGCATCAGCGGCTCGAAGGTCATGTCCTGCGACAGTTCGAGATCGTAGGTCAGGGCAAGGTCGATTTCGCCGCGCTGCAGCATCTCAAGCAATTGTCCCTGATTGCGCTCGAACTGGCGCACGCGCACATCGGGATAGGCACGCTCGAACCGCATGCGCAGCGCCGGCAGGACGATCTGCGCGAAGGTCAGCAGGCATCCCACGGCCAGCGGGCCGCGCACCTTTTCGGCAAAATCGCCGGCGACGTCATGCAAGGCATCGGCGTCGTTGAGCAGCCTTGCGGCTTCCTTGAGGAAGATGCGGCCGCCGGCCGTGAGCGAGAGACCGTGCGAATGCTTGCGGACAAAAAGCTGGACGCCGAACTCGGTTTCCAGTTGGGCGATGGAAGCCGAAATCGACGGCGGCGAGACATTGACCTGTTCGGCCGCCTTGGCGATGGAGCCGGCTTCGCCCACGGCGACGAAATATTCCAGCTGTCTGAGCGTGAAGCGTAGCGGCATGGCTGGCTATGTTGCCGGTTTGAGGGCTTCGATCAAGCCTAATGCATGTCGCGCAAAAGTGGCCCCGGTTTTGCGCAAACGACATGCATAGAGCAAAGGCCTAAAGCGCATCGCGTGAATCCGTTCAATCGCGATGCGCTTTAGGCGCCCATCAGTACTTGATCCATGTCGTTTTGAGCGCGGTGTATTTGTCGAGCGCATGCAGCGACAGGTCGCGGCCGAAGCCGGATTGCTTGAAACCGCCGAACGGCGTCATCGGGCTCAGCGCGTCGACCGTGTTGACGGAAACCGTGCCGGCATGCAGCCGGCCCGCGATACGATGCGCGCGCGACAGGCTGTCGGTCCACAGCGATGCGGCCAGCCCATAAGGGCTGTCATTGGCGATGCGGATCGCGTCGGCCTCGTCGTCGAAGGCGATGACCGAAAGCACCGGCCCGAAGATCTCGTCGCGGGCAATCGGATCGGCAGGCGCGACATCGTCGAAGATGGTCGGCTGGACAAAGCTGCCGCGCCCGTTGACCGTGACCAGGTCGCCGCCCGCGACCAGGCGCGCGGTTTTCTTGCCGGCCTCGACGAAGCGCATGACGTTGGCGGCGTGGCGACTATCGACCATCGCGCCCATTTTCGAAGCCGGATCGAGCGGATCGCCGGGCTGCGTGACCGCCGCACGTTGCACCAGTTTCTCCACCAGAGCATCCTTGATGCCGCGCTGGACGAGCAGGCGTGAATTGGCGGAACAGACCTCGCCCTGGTTGAAGAAGATGCCGAAGGCCGCCATGTCGGCTGCCGCGTCGAGATCGCCGCAATCGGCAAAGATGAGGTTCGGGCTCTTGCCACCGGTCTCCAGCCAGACCTGCTTCATGTTCGACTGGCCGGAATACTGCAGGAACATCTTGCCCACGGCGGTCGAACCGGTGAAGGCGAGGCAATCCACATCCATATGGCGGCCAAGCGCCTGGCCGGCGGTTTCGCCAAGGCCGGGCACGACATTGAGCACGCCTGCAGGCAGGCCCGCTTCCATTGCCAGTTCCGCCAGAAGCAGGGCCGACAAAGGCGACTGCTCGGCGGGTTTGAGCACCACCGAATTGCCTGCCGCCAGTGCCGGCGCGCATTTCCACGTCGCCATATCGAGCGGGAAATTCCAAGGCACCACCGCGCCGACCACGCCAAGCGGTTCGCGCCGCACCAGCACCAGATCACCTTCGCCGGTCGGCGCCACTTCGCCATAGATCTTGTCGATGGCCTCGCCATACCATTGAAAGATCGCTGCCGAGCCGGGGACGTCGACCGCGGCCGCATCCCTGACCAGTTTGCCCATGTCGAGCGATTCCAGCAGAGCCAGTTCATGCAGGTTTTCGCGCAGCAATTGCGCCAGCCGCAGCAGAACCTCCTTACGGTGCGCCGAGCTGGTCCGCGACCAGACGCCGGTGTTGAAGCTGCGCCGCGCTGCGGCAACCGCCAGATCGATGTCTTCCTCACCGCAGGACGCCACTTCGGCCAGCACCTCGCCAGTTGCCGGATTGACGCTGGCGAAGGTCCGGCCCGAACGCGCCGCAACCGTCTTGCCGTCGATGAACGCCTTGTCGCGAAAACGGATCGCGGACGCCTTGCCGATCCAGTCCTTGTGGCTGAGTTCGCTCATCGCAGGTGACCCTGTCTTGACTATTCGTCTCCCGGCACGCCGTAGCTCGGCGCATCGGATGGGTTTATGGCGCGGGTCACATAGGCATCGAGCTGCGGCTTGTAGAGTTCCCACAGCGTCGCCAGCTGCTCGATCGGGCAGTCATCGGTCCAGTCACAGCGCAAATCGGCGACCGGCCACGCAACCTCGCGCACCAGCTTCATGCCGGCGGAATGGACAGGACCAGCCTCGCCGCCCGCTTTGAGCGCGGCGCGCATGGTCCCGATGAGGCGGTCGCCGAGATGCCCCTCGGACGCCAGGAAGGCCTCGACCATGGCTTGCGGAACGCCGTCATGGGCCAGCATGTTGCCGCCGCAGGCGACATTTTCCGCACGCGCCTCCGCCCAGATGCCAAGCGCCTTGGGACCCGAATGGATCGCGGTCTTTCCGGCGGCATCGACAGCCAGCACCTGCCGGTATTCGGGATAAGCGCCGGTGCGCTTCAGGATGGCAACCGCCTCAGCGGCCGACGCACCGCGCGCCAACAATTCGAGACCTCGCAGCCCCAGCGTCGGATCGGTGACGTTCTGGCTGGCAATGGCGCCGGCACCAGCCTGCGCATAGGCGCAGCGCGCGGCGACAGCAGGCGACGAGGAGGATACTGCGACTCCGAACATGCCGGTGTGGCTGCACCGCGCGACAATGGAAAAGGTCATCGCCGTCAGTCCGGGATAACTGCGGTGCCGTCGATCTCGACCAGCCAGTCCGGCCGCGCCAAGGCCTGCACGACAAGGCCGGTCGAAACCGGATGCACGCCTTTGATGTACTCGCCCATGGTGCGGTAGACGGCCTCGCGATGGCGCACATCGGTGATGTAGACCACCACCTTGACCAGGTGCTCCATGGTGCCGCCGCACTCCTCGATCAGCTGGCGGATGTTCTGCATGACCTTGTGCGTCTGCTCGACCGGATCATGGCTGTCGATATTCTTGGCCGTGTCGAGATCCTGCGGACACTGGCCGCGCAGGTAGACGGTCCTGCCGCCCCGCGTAACGACCGCCTGGCACAGATCATTGTCGAGTTTCTGCTCGGGATAGGTGTCCTTGGTGTTGAACTTGCGAATTCTTGTATGCGCCATCTTGGTCTCCGTCAGTCAGGCTCGAGGTCGGGACGTCCGTTTCTATGCTACCCTGGTCTCGCGCTTTGCGGACGCATGGTAGGCCAGGTACTTGCGCTGCGTGGAGATATGGTCTGCCACATGCTGTGCGTCGTGCCAGACGCCCCAGATGAAGCTCGACCCCCGCCGCGATTGCCACGGCAGGCCCAGGAAATAGATCCCCGGCTCGGTCGACACGCCGCGCTGGTGCTTCGGCTTGCCCTTTTCGTCAAACACATCGACTTTCAGCCAGTTGTAATCGACGGTGAATCCCGTTGCCCAGATGATCGAACCTATCCCGGCTTCCGCCAGGTTCAGCTCGAGAATGGGATCAGTCATGCATCGAGGGTCCGGTCCGATCTCGCGGGCCGCGGGCTCCTCGGGAAGGTCGAGGCCGTTGCGAGCGACATAGGCGTCGGCCTCGTCCAGCACCGACATGTAGTTCGCATCGCCGCGCGCGATATTTTTAGCCAGATCCGGAGCGAAGGTCATGACCCCTTCCTTGTAGGATTCCGTCCGGCCAACCAGCGTCATCCCTTGCGCGGCAAGACGCCGGAAGTCGATCGTCTGGCCGCCCCGCGCGCCGCTCACCGCGATGGTGACGTGTTCGGTGCCAGGCGCCGGCGCTTGGGCGTCCCATTTGCCCAAAACCCCCAGCCACCAGCAGAAGTCACGCTCGCGATAGGCCCGCGGCGGCCGATCATGCGGCCCGACCGAGAGGTAGACGCGCCGTCCCGCGCGCTGGAGTTCGTCGGCGATCTGCACCCCCGAGGACCCGGAGCCGACCACCAGCACCGCACCTTCGGGCAACTGGCCCGGATTGCGATAGGCGCTGGAATGGATCTGCATCGCTCCGGCATCCCCGGGGACAACCGCCGGAATGACCGGATGCTGGAAAGCCCCGGTAGCGGCAACCACGCTCCTGGCCTCGATCACGCCATCCGAGGTTTCGACCCGGAAGCCGGGACGGCCGACAAGCCTTTCCACGCTCCTGACCTCCACGCCGCAGCGGATGGGGGCAGCGATCATGCCGGCGTAAGCGACAAAATAGTCGGCGACCTTCTCCTTGCCGACAAAGGCGTCGGGACCGGCGTCCGGAAATTCCATGCCGGGAAAACGATCATGCCAGGCGGGACCATTGGCAACCAGCGAGTCCCATCTTTCGGTACGCCAGCGTTCGGCGATGCGGCTCCGCTCGAGCACGAGATGCGGCACCCCGCACTTGCTCAGATGCTCGCTCATGGCCAGCCCCGCCTGGCCGCCGCCAACAACAAGCGTGTCTACCGTTTCGACTGGCATTTCAGCGGCCCTTTCTGGCTCTCCCCGGGAGTGTCTGCGGATGCGGCGGAGATCTGATCGTTGGTTTACTGGAGGCACCGGGCAGCGAAAATTATGATTTCATGTGGCAGTGGTTAGCTTGTCCCTAAATGCCGGAAAGCATGGCCGAAGATGTGGAGCGCGGGGCGTGGATCATCACTGTCGAGACAGAAGAAACGGACGGCTCAGAGATAAAGGCTTCTGGCCGCCTTGGACGAGAGCAGCTCCTTTGCCGGTCCTTCCTGGGCGACCTTGCCCTTGACCAGGACATAGCCGCGATCGGCGATGCCCAGCCCCATTTCGGCATTCTGTTCGATCAACAGGATGGTCGTGCCTTGGCGATGGATTTCCCTGGTGATCTCGAAATACTCGCCGATGAGTTTCGGCGAGAGACCGAGCGACGGTTCGTCCATGATCACCAGCTTTGGTTCGCCGATCAGCGCGCGCGCCAGCGCCACCATCGCCTGTTCGCCGCCCGACAGAGTCCCGGCCACCTGGCGCAGCCGCTCCTGAATCCGCGGGAACAGCTTGCACATCTTGTCCAGCTGCACCGCGAAGTTAGGCCCTTTGCCCGACACTGCGTCATAGCCCAGCCGCAAATTCTCCATCACGGTCAGGCCGGGGAACAGCCGGCGCCCTTCAGGAACGAGGCCGACGCCGAGCGACGCGAGGTTTTCCGTGCCGAGCGTCGCCATGTCCCTGCCCATCACCTCGACCTTGCCGCGCTGCGCCCGCACGACGCCGCAGACGGTCATGAAGGTTGTCGTCTTGCCGGCGCCGTTCGGCCCCAGCAGGCAGACCAGTTCGCCGGGACGCACGCTCATCGCCACGCCGCGCAGCATCGGCACCGCGCCATAGGAAGTATCGACATCCCTGAGCTCAAGCATGGGCGACCGCCTTCCCGAGATAGGCTTCCTGGACGCGCGGGTCAGCGCGCACCGCCGCGAAGTCGCCCTCGGCGATCTTGCTGCCATAGTCGATGCAGGTGACATGCTGCGGGAACGCTTCGACCACCCGCATGTCGTGCTCGATCAGGATCACCGACAGAGCAGGGTTTTGTACGCGCAGCCGCGTGATGTCGGCCACCAGTGCGTCGGTTTCCATGTCGTCCATGCCGACCGAAGGTTCGTCGAGCAGCAAGAGCTTGGGCTGTGATGCGAGCGCGCGGGCAATTTCCAGCCGCCGCCTGTCGGCTTGGGCCAGCGTGCCCGCTGGCCGGTAGCGTTGTTCGAACAGGTCGCCGGAGCCGAGCTTGAGCAGGGTTTCGGCCTTTTCCACGCAGGCCGCCATCTCACGGCGCGACGCGCCGGGCCGAAACAGCGCGGTCAGCACGCCGGTCCTGGTGCGGGTGTGCATGCCGATGATTACGTTGTCGAGGACGCTGAGGTCGGAGAACAGACGCGACGACTGGAATGTGCGGGCGATGCCGCGGTCGACAACTTCGTAGGACGGGCGGCCGGTGATCTCGGCGCCGTCGAAGGTCACGCGACCGGAGGTTGGCCGGTAGACGCCGGTCACGACATTGAACAGCGTCGACTTGCCGGCGCCGTTCGGGCCGATGACGGCGAGCACCGCGCCCTTGTCGATCGACAGGCTGACATCGTTGAGCGCGACCAGGCCGCCGAAGCGCATCGTCAAATTCTCGACCTTGAGAAGCGCGCTCACGGCTCGCCTCCGTAGCGCCGCATGCGTTGCGGGAACAGACCTTGCGGCCGGATCATCAGGAAGCCGATGATGACGACGCCGAAGAACAGCAGGCGGTAGTCGGCGAACGCGCGCAATTTCTCCGGCAGGATGGTCAGCAGGAACGCACCGACGATGACACCGAAAATATTGTCCATGCCGCCGACGATGACCATGGTCATGATGGTGACGGAGACCAGGAAGGTGAAATTGTCGGGAGAAATGTAGGACACGTAGAAGGCGTAGATCGTGCCGGCAAAAGCGGCGAGAAAGGCATCGACCGCGAAGGCCAGCACCTTGAACCACGCCACGTTGATGCCTTGCGCCTGGGCGGCGATCTCGTCGGCGCGCAGCGCGTTCCAGGCCAACCCGATGCGCGAGCCGTGCAGCCGGTGCGCGGTGACGATGGCGACGACGACCAATGCAGCCGACAGATAATAGAAGTTCGCCTGGCTCGGCAGCTTCCAGCCGAAGATCACCAGCGGATCGGCAAAGGAATGGCCGAACAGGCTGGGCGCCGGAATGCCGACCAGTCCGTTCGGTCCGCCGGTCCAACTGAAATTGTTTAGCAATTGCTGGACCACGACACCGAAGGCGATGGTGACAAGCGCCAGATAAGTGTCGCGCGTGCGCATCGACGGGATGCCGATGATGAAACCGAACAAGGTCGCGGCCAGCGCCGCGACCGGCAGCGTCAGCCAGAAGCTGACGCCGAAATTGATCGCCAGCAGCGCCGACACGTAGGCGCCGATGCCGTAGGAAGCGCCGGTGGCGAAGTTCGGGATGTTGGCGCTGCCGAGCTGGAAATTGAGCGCCAGCGCCAGCACGGCATAGAGCTCGGCGACGATCAGCAGATGAAGGATATAGGTGTTCGAACCGACGAAGAACGGAAAGGCCAGGACGATGACGGCCGCAGTGATCATCGCCACGAGCGGAACCTGGGCAAAGCTCGCCAACGCATAGTCGGCGATCCACGGCAGCCTCTCCAGCAGATAGAAACCGAGGCCGAGCAAGGCCAGCAGGCCGACTACCTGCCAGCCGCCGTCGACTCTGAGGATGAGGTACAGGAACGCTGCCCCGATGATTTGCGAGGCGATGGCGAAGACCGTGGCCGCGGCTATGCCCGGCACGTCGGGTGAAGCACGACCCTGCATGCTAGACTTTCTCCATGACGGTGCGCCCAAGCAGGCCGGCGGGGCGGAAGATGAGCACGGCGATGACCAGCAGGAAGACGAAGACCAGCCGGTAGGAAGCGCCGTCCGGCACGAATGTCTGCGCCAGCACTTCGATGCCAGCAATGATCAGTCCGCCCAATATGGCGCCCGGCATCGAGCCGAGGCCGCCGATCACCGCGGCTGAAAAGCCGAGCAGGCCGGCCATGACGCCGAAGTCGAACCGTGTCACGCCGGCATAGCTTGCGAACAGAAGTCCGGCGATGGCGCCGATAGCCGAGGCAATGAAGAATGTCGCACGGAAGACGCGTGCATCGCGGATGCCCATCATGCGCGCTACGACCCGGTCCTCCGAGGCCGCCCGGATGCGCAGTCCGAGCGGGGTCATGCGCAGGAAGACAAACAGCATGGCAACCAGCGCGACGGTCAGCACCACCACCAGCAGCGCGAACCAACTGATGGCAACGCCGGAGATTTCGAAAGCCATGCCCGACACCAGGCGCGGGAAGGCATGCGGGTTCGATCCCTGCGGATAGAGATGGCGGATCAGCTCGCGGATGACGATGCCGAGCGCCACCGTCGCCACCAGCGCCATCATGGCGGGCGCATCGCGGAAGCGCCTGATGACCACCTTGTCGAGCAGGACGCCGATTAAACCGACGGCGAGCACGGCGACCGGAACCGCAAGCACCAGCCAGGCGGGCCCCGAGGCGCCAAGAGCGGTCGCCAGCGCCTGGGCAAGCGCCAGCGTGATGAACGGCGCCGTCATCGCGACATCGCCATGCGAGAAATGAATGACGTTCAAGACACCGAAGATCAGGCTGAATCCGATCGCCAGCAAGGCATAGATGCAGCCAAGGGTTATCCAGTTCACCAGTTGCTGGACAAGCAGTTCCGCCATGCGGTCCGTCTCTCGATTGAAGCCGACAGGTATCAACCGCCATCCCGGGCGGACAGAACGAATCTCCGAACTCACGAGTCACAATTTCCGAATTTCGTCACTGAATACGCGCCCGTACACTGATGATCAGCCGACGATCACGATCGGCCGGGTCGCTACGACGGCGGCAGATAATTCTGTTTGAGGTGGAACCATGCAAAACAGGCGCAGTGCGCTTATCCGCGTATCGTCAATTCTGGCCGGCTCTCTGTTTGCCATCGCCCTGGGCGCCGCCCAGGCGCAGGCCGACCAGATCAAGCTCGGCTTCATCGGGCCGCTCTCCGGCGGCAACGCCCAGCAGGGCCTCGGCGCCCGCAACGGCTTCCTGCTCGCCATCGAGCAGGCCAATGCCAGCGGCTACCCGCACCAGGTGGAAGGCGTCGTGCTCGATGACGCCTCCGATCCGGCCGTCGGCGTTTCGGCGGCGCAGAAGCTGGTCAACGATCCCGCAGTGGTCGCGGCAACGGGGCATTGGAACAGCTCGGTCGCGCTGGCGACGATCCCGGTCTTCAACCGCTCGCAGATGCCGTTCATCGTCTGGGGCGCGGTCAGCCCGAAGATCACCGAACAGAACTTCCCGAACGTGACCCGCGTGACGCCGACGCTGGTCAACGAGAACAAGCCGCTGGCCGAAGCCATCGCCAAGCAAGGCAAGATCAAGAAGATCGCCATCATCTCCGACACCACCGACTACGGTGCGGCCAACACCAAATGGTTCGGCGATTTCTTCAAGGCGGCCGGCGGCGAGGTCGTTTCTTCGGATGCCGCGGCTGTCGGCACGACCGATTTCCGCGCCATGCTGACTACCGCGAAGGCAGCGTCGCCCGACGCGGTCTATTTCGGCGGCGTCGTCACCGAAGCAGCGCTGGTGCGCAGCCAGATGGCCGACCTCGGCATGGGCAATCTGCCGATGTACGGAATTTCAGGCATCTACGACCCGAAATTCATCGAGATCGCGGGAGCTGCAGCCGAGGGCACTATCGCCGGAACTCCGGCCGTCCAGTCGAACCCCAAGCTGGAGGAATTCAACAAGGCCTATGAAACCAAGGCTTATCCCGATCCTGCCGGCTCCTATGCGAAATATGCCTACGAGGCGACGCAGATCCTGCTTCAGGTCATCAAGGAAAAAGGCCTCGACGACAAGGAAGCGCTGAGCAAGGCCATTCGTGACATCCACCACGACGGCATTCTGGGAGACGTCTCGTTCGATGCCAACGGACAGACCAACATGGCCATCGACATCGACATGTTCGTCGTCCGCAGCGGCGAATGGGAGAAGATGTAACTACCTGATCGACGCCGCGCCCGTTCTCCGTGGCGCGGCGTCGATCACCTTCATCACCGAGCTCGCAAAAAGTCCTGACCGGAGCGCCTGACCATGAATGACGAGGCCGGCCACGGCGCACCTCGAAAGGCCGTCGAGATCAAGGGCGTCTCCAAGGTGTTCGGCACCTATCAGGCGCTGAAGCCTGTTTCCTTCGACATCTACGACAACGAGTTCTTCACGCTGCTCGGCCCGAGCGGCTGCGGCAAGACCACCCTGCTGCGCATGATCGCCGGTTTCGAGCAGCCGACGGCGGGGCAGATTTTCCTGCACGGCTCGGACATACAGGGACTCCCCCCTCATAGGCGGCGGGTCAACACCGTCTTCCAGAGCTACGCCCTGTTTCCGCATATGAGCGTCGAACAGAACATCGGCTTCGGGCTCGAAAACCTCGGCTGGTCAAAGGACCGCCGCGATACGCGCGTCGCCGATATGCTTCGTCTCGTCCATATGGAGGCCTTTGCCGGGCGCAAGCCGCAGCAATTGTCGGGCGGCCAGCGCCAGCGCGTGGCGCTCGCCCGTGCCTTGGCGCCAGAACCGGAAGTGCTGCTGCTAGACGAGCCCCTCTCGGCACTCGACCTGAAGCTGCGCCAGGCCATGCGTGACGAACTGCGCATCCTGCAGCGCAAGACCGGCATCACCTTCGTCTTCGTCACCCACGACCAGGAAGAAGCGCTCGACATGTCGGATCGCATCTGCGTTCTCGGCGATGGCGAGATCCAGCAGCTCGGCACTCCCGCGGCAATCTACGAGGAGCCGTCGAACCGCTTCGTCGCCGACTTCATCGGCGAGACCAATTTCCTCGACGCCGACGTGATCACCGTGGACGGCGAGCAGGCGACCGTCAAGACGCAGCTCGGCATGACCTTGACCGCTTCGCACAAGAAAGCGGTCGCCGGCCAGAAGGCCTTTATCTCGATACGTCCGGAAAAAATCAGCCTGCCCGCCCAGGACAACCCGATCGCTGTCGACGGCACGATCATGAGCACCAACTACCTCGGCGGCTACACATACTATCTGATTGAAGCGGGCGGCACCAAGCTGCGCATCTCCAAGCGCAACAGCGTCAGCCGCGGCCAGATGTTCGAAATCGGGCAATCGGTAAAAGTTGGCTTTGCCGCCGAATCCGTGCGGATCCTCGGCGCATGAAGGCACCCACAAAAACTCCTGACTGGAATGTCCTCGGCCTGCTGCCGGCCCATCTCATCATGCTGCTGACGCTGATCATCCCGATCGGTATCATCATCGTGGTGTCGTTCTCGACGCGCGGACCTTACGGCGGGTTCGAATATGTGTTCACCACCGCGCCCTACAAGCAGCTGCTGTTCAACGAAGGCTGGACCGGCGAGCTGGAGTTCAATCCGCAATATCTCATCGTCGTTGCCAGGACGCTGGTCCTGTCGGCCGTGACAACATCGATCTGCCTGCTTCTGAGCTTCCCGGTCGCCTATTTCATCGCGCTGCAGCGGCCGGCGATCAAAGTGCTGCTGATCTATCTCGTCACGCTGCCATTCTGGGTTTCAATGATCGTGCGCGTCTATTCCTGGATCATCATCCTTGGCAAGGATGGTGTCGTCGAAAAGACCCTTCGCGGTCTCGGCCTCGTCGACAACATGGACTCGCTGCTGTTCGGCAACACCGCCATGCTGCTCGGTCTCGTCTACAGCTACATTCCGCTGATGATCCTGCCGATCTTCGCCTCGATCGAAAAGCTCGACCCTGCGCTCATCGAGGCGTCGCATGATCTCTATGGCAACCGCCTCACCACATTGCGCCGCGTTATCCTACCCCTCACCCGGCCCGGCATGATCGCCGGCGCGATCCTGGTGTTCGTTCCAAGCCTCGGCGCGGTCCTGGAGCCGACCCTGCTCGGCGGCGGCAAGACCATGATGATGGGCAATCTCATCCAGCTGCAGTTCGGTGGCGCCCGCAACTGGCCGCTCGGCGCCGCCATCGCCATCGTGCTGATGGCCGCGGTCATGGTCTTCCTGATTTTCCAGGGTCTGCGCTCGATGCGCACCGAAGGCCTGGAGCGTGCGGCATGAACGCGGACGATGATGTCAGGCGCTATCCGGGCTTCGGTCTCTTCAGCGCGATCTTCTTCGCCTATCTCTATTTGCCCATCGCCGTCGTGGTGTTCTACTCTTTCAATGCGAACCGGATCGTCTCCAATTGGGGCGGCTTCTCATTGCACTGGTACGCCACCGCTTTGTCCAACGCGAACCTGATGACGGCGGTGAAGACCTCCCTGCTCGTTGCCGCGGTCGCTACAGTCGCCTCGACGCTTGTCGCGTTGATGGCGGCATTGGTACTGGTGCGCGGCCGCGATGTCCGGTTCCGCCGGATCTCCGAAGCGGTGGTGAACCTGCCGCTGCTCCTGCCCGAAATCGTCGTTGCTGTCGCCGTCCTGATCCTCTTCTCCGAGATCGGGCTCGCCAACGGAATGGTGAAGCTGATGATCGCCCACACCACTTTCTGCATCCCGTTCGCCTTCCTGCCGATACGCGCCCGCCTACAAGGGATGGACCTCGATCTGGAGGAAGCGGCCCGCGATCTCTATGCCACCGGCTGGGTCGCCTTTCGTCGCGTCACGCTGCCGCTCATCCTGCCCGGTGTGTTCGCCGGCGCCATGCTCGCCTTCGTCATCTCGATGGATGATTTCATCACCAGCAACCTGTTGAATTCCGGCGGCGCCACCACGCTGCCGGTCTACATTTTCTCGCTGATCAAGCAGGGCGTGTCGCCGCAGCTCAACGCAATCTCGACCTTGATCATGATTGTTTCGGTGGTGCTGGCGACCGTGGCCTTCCTGCTTCAGCGACGGCAGTAGCAGCGGCGTAGTTTTTCCTAATCAAGGCGTCGGGCAAATCGAATTTATCGAACCCGACGGTTTGTTATCGTCGCCCTTGGGAGAACAACAAACAGGGGAATGACATGACGACTAAAATTGCAGCGCTCGCCATGGCCGGTGCCATGAGCCTCGCCTTTAGCGTGCCCGCTCTCGCCGAGGGCAGCCTGGCCATCTACGCATGGGCGGATTCCATCTCGCCCGAGATGGTCACGAAATTCGAGAAGGAAACCGGCATAAAGGTCACGGTCGACGCCTTCTCATCCAACGAGGACCTGCTGACCAAGCTGCAGGCCGGCTCGTCGGGCTACGACATCGTCACGCCTTCGCAGCACTTCGTGAAGATCATGATCGATAGTGGGCTGCTCGAGGATTTCGGCGCCAGCTCGATGCCGGCCTACAGCCAAGTCCTGCCGGACTGGCAGAAACCGTGGTGGGATGCGACAGGCAATCATTCGATCCCGCTCGCCTTCGGCAATGCCGGCTACACCGTCAACCGCGACCTCTACAAAGGCCCGGTCGACAGCTGGAAGACCTATTTCGAGCCACCGGCGGAGCTGCGCGGCAAGATCGCCAGCCTGGCGCAGCCCGACGAAGTCATTCCGGCAGCGGAAAACTATCTCGGCATCAAATATTGCAGCGAAGACCCGCAGGAGATGAAGCGCGTGCTCGACCTCTTGCTGGCGCAGAAGCCATTCGTGGCGGCCTATTCCAGCGACAACATCGAAAACCGCATCGGCAGCGGCGAGGTTGCCGCCCATTTCTGGTGGGACGGCAACACCATGAGGCTTCGCCGCAACGACAAGGCCAATGTCGAATACGCGATGCCGAAAGAAGGTCTGGTCGGCTGGCTGGATTCCTATGTCGTGCCGAAGGGCGCGGCCAATATCGAGAACGCCAAGAAGTTCATCGATTTCATGACCCAGATCGACAACGCGACGGCGCAGTACAATTATTACGGCCACTCTTCGCCGGTGAAGATCGACGAGAGCAAGGCGCTCTACAACAAGGAGAACGCTCCGGAGCTGTTCCCGACCGTTCCCGTCAAGATGGGCCAGGCCTGCTCGCCGGCGGCGCAGGAACTCGTCACCAAGGTCTGGACGCAGCTTCTGCAATGAGCCGCTCAGCCGGGGCGCGCGCCGCCCCGGCATCTCCATTCTCAAAGGGGCTGGCCATGCAGACCGAAAATCTTGACTACGACTACATCGTCATCGGCGCAGGCTCGGCCGGTTGCGTCCTTGCCAATCGCCTGAGCGCCAACCCGTCCCACAAAGTGTGCCTGATCGAAGCCGGCGGCAGCGACAGCGGCCTGCGGGTCAAGGTGCCTGCCGGCATCCTCTCGCTCTACGGCAATCCGAACTATGACTACTGCTATGTCGGCGTGCCTCAGCCCAACCTCAACGACCGCAGGATTCCGGTCAATCGCGGCAAGGCGTTGGGCGGCTCCAGTTCGATCAACTCGATGGTCTACATCAGGGGCGCCGCGCAGGACTATGACGAGTGGTCGCGACTCGGCTGCGCAGGCTGGGCATTCAGCGACGTGCTTCCCGTCTTCAAGAAGCTCGAGCGCAACCTGCTTGGCCAGGACCCGCACTACCACGGTACAGGCGGGGAACTGCTGGTCGACAAGCCGCGCGATCCGAATGTGCTGTCGTCGATGTTCGTCAAGGCCGGCAACAATGCCGGTCTTCCGGCCAACAGCGACTTCAATGCCGAAAGCCAGTTCGGCCTCGGCATCTACAATGTCACCCAGGATCGCGGCCAGCGCTTCAGCAGTTTCACCGCCTTCATGCGCCCGGTGCTCAATCGCAAGAATCTCACAATCCTCAGCGAATGCGAAGTGATCGACCTCGATATAGCCCAGGGGCGCGCGACAGGGGTACGGGTGCGGCACAAGGGCGAGCAGAACACGCTGTCGGCCCGCCGCGAAATCGTGCTTTCGGCCGGGGCCATCAATTCACCGAAGATCCTGCTGGCGTCCGGCATCGGCGCAGCCGCCGAGTTGCAGGCGATCGGCATAAAGCCGGTTGTCGATCTGCCGGGCGTGGGCAAGAACCTTCAGGACCATATCGACGGCATGATCACGGTCCGCTCCTCGAGCACGAAGACGCTCGGCCTGTCGCTGCCCAACTTGCCCCGCGTGCTGGCTGCGCCTTTCCGGTACTTTGCCGGCCGCAAGGGCATGCTCACCACCAACTATGTCGAAGCCGGCGGCTTTGCCCGGACGAAATATGCGAACGGCATTCCCGACATCCAGTTCCACTTCGTGCCCGGCTATCGCAGCCATCGCGGCAAGCTGGTGGAGTACGGCCATGGCTACGCAATCCACACCTGCGTGCTCAGGCCCAAAAGCGTCGGCGAACTCAAACTGTCAGGCCAGGCATCGAAGCGGGATGTGCTGATCGATCATCGCTTCTTCTCGAACGACGAGGATGCCAGGGTGCTGGTCGAAGGCATCAAGATCGCGCGTCAAATCTTTGCCGCATCCGAGTTCGACCCGATCAGGGGGACGGAGATGCTGCCGGGCAAGGATGTTCGCAGCGATGACGAGATCCTCGCCTATTTGCGTGCCGAAGCGCTCACCGTCTATCATCCGGTGGGGACGTGCAAGATGGGGACCGACGCGATGGCCGTCGTCGACCCGGCAACGCTCAAGGTGCGCGGCATCGGTGGCTTGCGGGTCGCGGATGCGTCCAGCATCGTATCCGCCTCCTGCGCGGAGATGCCGAGTTGCCCTTGCAGAAAGACGATGAACTTTCGCCGCGCGTCTGGGTTCTGAAGCACGACCTTGGCAGGGCCGCCGAGATCGCGGTCGGCATCAATGCAACGGGACGCAAACAAATTGCGCTGCGTGCGCCACACAACGCAAGTTTGAATTGAACCCAGCAGCCGATGAACGGCATCGGTCTGGACATCTCGTTCTATTTGCTCGGCGGTGGAGTGACATGTCATGCTTGTGGTGACATCTCATGCTGGCGGCGCCTTCGGTGGGTCCGCAATTCTGGTGAGGCCTGCTTGCACGTCCTGCATTGTTCCCTAGGGTCTGGCGACTGACGATGGAGGTCCCCGACGAGAAAGTCGATTGCATCGTCATCGGCGCCGGCGTCGTCGGCCTGGCGATTGCGCGGCAGCTGGCGCTCGATGGACGCGAAGTTCTTGTCGTGGAGGCCGAGGACAGCCCCGGGCTGGGCACGTCGAGCCGCAACAGCGAGGTCATCCATGCCGGCATCTACTATCCGAAGGGCAGCCTGAAAGCGCAGCTATGCGTCGAAGGAAAGAACGCGCTTTACCGCTATTGCGAAGCGCGCGGGATTCCGCACAAACGCATCGGCAAGCTGATCGTCGCCGCCAGCGACGCGGAATTGCCGATTCTGGAGGGGATCCGGACCAAGGCTGCGGACAATGGTGTTGCGGACCTGGAGATGCTCAGCCGCTCGGATGTGGAACGCCTTGAGCCTGAACTGGACGTTGCCGGCGCGCTTTTGTCCCCAAGCACGGGGATCGTCGACAGCCGCGCGCTGATGCTGGGGCTACAGGGCGATGCCGAGAATGCCGGTGCCACCTTTGCGTTTCGCGCGCCGGTTCTCGGCGGGAGCGTCGACGAAACGGGCTGCGAGCTCCAGTTTGGCGGCGATATGGAAGGCTATAGGATCGCCGCAAATCTGGTCATCAATGCGGCCGGATTGTCAGCCCATCTCGTTGCCCGAAGCCTCGCGGGCGGGCATGGCGGCAAAATCCCAGATGTCACCTACGTCAAAGGCAATTATTTTGCGCTTGGACGCCGCCCGTCCTTCAACCATCTTGTTTATCCGGTTCCGGAACCAGGCGGCCTCGGAGTTCACCTGACGCTGGATATGGGCGGATCGGTTCGTTTCGGGCCGGACGTCGAGCCCGTCGATGAGGTCGGCTACGCGGTCGACCCAACTCGGGCCACGCCATTTTACGCGGCCATCCGACGCTATTGGCCGGGGCTGAGGGACGGGGAACTGGAGCCGAGCTATTGCGGGCTGCGGCCTAAAACGAACGGGTTGCAGTTCGGCGATTTCGACATTCTGGCAGATTCGTCCGGACGGCTGATCAGTCTTTTCGGAATCGAGTCACCTGGCCTGACAAGTGCGCTCGCCCTGTCGGATAGGGTTGTCCAACTAGTCAGAAAGACGAACTCGTCTTGCCTTAGCCTTTGACCGCTCCAGCGGTCATGGATCCTGATATCTGCCGATACATCACAAGACCCAGCAAGGCCGGCGGCAAGGCGCCCAGCATCATGACCGCGGAAGCGGTTCCCCATTTTACGCCGCCGCCGCTTGCGGCGAAAAAAAACGATGCGCCGACCGTCATCGGGACGGCACGGCTGGTTGTCAGCATGAGGCCGAAGAGGAACTCGTTCCAGGCAGTGATGAAGCCGAAAATGAAGGTTGTGACGAGCGCCGGTCGGATGACGGGCCGGACGATCATCATCATCACCTGCAAGGAACTTGCGCCATCGACTTTCGCCGCCTCGTCGAGTTCGACCGGTACATCTGAAATCGCGTTCACCAGGATGACGAGCGCAAGCGGCGCGTTGACGATGGTCAGGATGAGCCCGAGCCCGATCTGCGTATCGAGCAGGCCCAGCCACTGGTACATCATGTAGAGCGGGATCGCGAAGATGATCAGCGGTACGGCGCGAAGGTTGATGATGATCGGCAGGACCAAGCGCTTTCCCGCCTCGCTACGCGCGATCGCATAGGCAGCCGGGAACGCGAGCGCGATCGCAAGGCCGGTTCCAATCAGCGCCGCCACGGTGCTGTTCAGCAGGTAGGCATAGATGTTGAAGCGGCTGGTCTGCGTCAGGACCTCCAGATAGTTGTCGAGCGTCGGCTGGCTGATCCACAAACCGGGGTTCGTCGAAAGCTCGCGCTGGCTTTTGAGCGATGTGATCAGCGTCACGATAATGGGGAAATTCATCGCCAGCACGGCGATGGCAAAAACGACCCAGCGCAGTGCCCTGACCATCGTCAACGCTTCCTGCGGCCGGCAAGCCGGTTAAGGCCGTGGAGAACGATGAACGAAGCCAGGAACAGCACAACCGAAGCGGCGACCGCCTTGCCGATAGCCCCTTCCTTGAAGAAGGCCTGGTAGATGTAGATCGACAAGGACGTTGAACCGCCAGCGCCACTGCCGGTCAGTGCGTAGACATTGTCGAACACCCTGAAACCGTCGATGAAACGGATGAAAAACGCGATGACGAGCGTCGGCTTCATCAACGGCAGGTCGATCCAGCGGACAATCTCAAACGGTGATGCGCCATCGAGCGAGGAGGCTTCGCGCACGTCGAGCGGTATGGCCGAATAGGCCATGTAGAAGAGCAGGAAGGCGAAAGGCGTCCATTGCAGCGTCTCCACGACGACAAGGGTGCGGAAGGCATTGTCGATGTCGAGGAAGGCCGGGCTGTCGCCGAACCATTCGAAGAGATAGTAGGGGACGGGGCCCGCGAATTCATGCAGCACCAGCCGGTACATGAGACCGACCATGGCCGGCGCGACCATCAGCGGCAGCATCAACGGCGCCATCAGGACTGGACGCTTGCTCAGAAGCGGCGCCAGGAAGATGGCAAGGAAAAGGCCGATCAGACATTCCGCCGATGCGGTAAGAATACCGAAGCGCAGAGAGAACCAGGCCGAGCTCCAGAATTCGCGGTCGTTCAACACCGCGACATAGTTACCGAAACCGCTCAACACCGGACTGCGCAACGTCTCGAATGTGACGGTCGAAACGGAATAGATCAGATTGACGATCGCCGGAAAGCCGAGAAACAGAAGCAGGAAGCCGACCAGCGGCGTCAGATACTTCCTGCCTTCGGCACGTGTCACAAGGGCCATGTCGATCCGCCAAACGCGCCGGATACCGGGCCTCGGCCCGGCGTCCGGCCAATAATTTATTTCTTCAGAAGGTCCTGCATGCCCGCCTTGGTGTGGGCGAGCGCATCCTCGAGGCTCTGCTGGCCGGACCAGTAGCCGGTGAACTCCTTTGCCTGCAGCTCATAGACCGGAAGCGCATTCGCGGACGTCGCCCCGGTCATGACATAGCCGTACTTGCTGGCGAATTCGCCGAGCTTGACGAGGTCGGGACGTTCCTTCGCAATCTTGCCGACGACATCGGGAGACAATGCCGGCGAACCGCCGCTGCGCGCATAGAGCAAGGCCGCCTCCTCGGTGGCGAGCCACTTCAGGAACTTGACGGCGCCTTCCTTGTTCGTGGCGTTCTTGTTGAGGCCCAAACCAAGGCCGTGAATATGATCGGCGCGTCCGTCGGGACCTGTCGGCGGCGCGACGATCCCGGTCACCTCGGCGACGGCCGGGGATTTTTCGGTGCTGGTCAGATCCGCCGCCGCGGCATTCCACTGCAGCGCCGTTGCGGCCTGGCCGGATGCGAAGGCGGCGTTGGTTTCCGCATATTCGTAGCTCAGCGAATCCTTGGGCGAAGACCCGGCATCATAGAGTTTCTTGTAGAGCTCAAGGCCGGTCTTGTAGGCATCGGAATCCACCGTGACATTGCCGTCCTTGTCCATCCAGTCGCCGCCGTAGGAGCGCGGCAGGGACTGGAAGACCATCATGTTGAACAGCAGGTTCTTCATCTGCAGGACCGTGCCATAACGCACCGGGCTGTCGGGGTTCACCTGCTTGGTGAAATAGAGGGCGGTGGCCGCCCAGTCGTCCCAGGTCCAGCTGTCCGGGTCTTTCGGCTGCAGCGGCTTGCCGAGATATTTCTGGGCAATTTCACCATAGGTCTTCCTGGCGGCGTCATCCCTGATCAAGGCGTCGATGAGATCCTTGCGGTAGTACATGAAGTGCAACGAAAGGTCTGTCGGCACGCCGTATTGCTTGCCGTCGAACTGCATCGTCTTGAGAACGGATTCGCCGAAAACCTTGGCCGCGTCCGCGCCAAGATCGATCGGCTCCATATAGGGCGCGTAGCGACCGAGCGAGTAGGTGGCGACGAGGTTCACGTCGAAGGCACTGGATCCGGCCGCCATGTCGGCCTGCAGCTTGTCGTAAAAGCCTTCGCGGTTGAAGAACAGCAACTCCACCTTGTCGGCATCACTGGCCTGCTTGTTGTAGGTTTCCACGGTTGCCCGCAGTGCGGTTTCCTCGGAGCCGCCAGGCCAGCCGAGCACGGTCACGGTTGCGTTGGCAGAGGTCGGCAAAGCCGTCCCCGCAAGGAGGGTGGCCATAAGCGCAAAAGACGTCCTGCTCAATTTCATGATCGTTCCCTTCTTTTTTGATGATTTTTGCATGACATGACTGGGCGCGCCGTTACCTTGCCCATTCGGCAAGATCGGCAACACCGATGACGCCGGCGTGGCCTGCGAGCTTCGCCGCTACGAGATCGGGGGAAAGGCGCGGCGGGACCTCGCTCAGATGTGCGCGCACCCGGTCGAGATAGCCTTCTGCAAGACCGATGCTGCCGCCGATGACGATCAATTTGGGATCGAACATCATCTGAATGTCCCGGCACAGCGTCGCGACCCCCGAGGCGCTCTGCGAGACGATGGCGCAGGCCCAGGCCTCGCCCTTCAGCGCACGCCTGAACACATCGACGGCATCGGCCTTGAAGCCGGCCTTGAGGGCTTGCGAAGCGATCCAGCGGCCGGAGGTGCTGTCTTCGAGCGGAGCCCGGTCTTCAGACAGACCACGGATCAGACCGAAGTGACCCGCTAGACCGGACAGCAATCGGCCGTTGCAAACAATGCCGCCGCCAATTCCGGTCGAGATGGTCAGAAAGACGATGTCGCGACCTTGCCCGGCGCCGAATTTGTATTCGCCCCAGGCAGCTGCCTGGGCATCGTTGAACGCACAGACCGGCTTGCCGAAAACCGCGGATGCCCTTTCGACCAGCGGGTAGTCATCGGGAATGCCAAGCGTCGCCGGATTCAATGCCGACCAGCGCCCATCCTGCATCAGTCCGGTCACCGCAATGCCGATACGACTGAAGCGACCGGACCAGGCCGACGTACTTTGCGCAAGGGATGCCAGCCAGGCGTCGGGTCCAGCCTCTCGCGCGGTCGGCACGATCATGTCCTCGATCACCTTGCCGCCGCTGACCAGCGCGGCCATGGTCTTGGTTCCCCCGATGTCGATGCCCAAGACGGATGGGCCCAGAACGGTTGGGCCCAGGACACTTGGGCCAAGCACGGTTTGCGCGCCCCTCGCCGCATAGGCGTCGGAAAGCGCCTGGTGGAACCATGAGGTGACGTGCTCGGTACGGGTGATCGCCGAGCCGACAACCACGGCACAGGCGCCGGCGCGCGCGGCGGCGGCCGCCTGCTCAGGCGACCGGATACGCCCTTCGGCGATGACGTAGGGGCTCAGGGTTCGCATTTGAGCGACGAGGGCGATGTCCGGATCCTCCGGCTCCGGCCCGCCGACATAGCCGGAAAGCGTCGTGCCGACGAAATCGACACCCGCGGCAAGGGCCCGGCGCGCATCGTCAAGGCAAGAGCAATCGGCCATGGTCAGCTTGTTCCTGGCCTTGACGGCTTTCACAAGCGCTTCGACAGGAACGGGACGGACACGGTCCGTCGCATCGAAAGCGATGATATCGGCTTCCGCCTCGGCCAGGGCTTCGACATCGGCCAGATAGGGTGTGATGCGCACGGGGCTGTCGATGAGATCGCGCTTGACGATACCGATGATCGGCACGCGGACGGCCAGGCGGGCGGCCGCGACATAGGGCACGGATTCGATGCGCAGGGCCTTGGCTCCGGCTTCAACAGCGGCCTTGGCAAAGCCTGTCACGAATTGCGCACTATCCATCGGGCCGCCGGGAACCGGCTGGCAGGACACGATGAGACTGTTGGCGATGTCTTCCCGCTGCACGTCGGCACTCCCCTGTCGCCATCACGATAGATGGAAAATACCAGATTACAACCAGTTCATAACTGGTATTATCTTTGCAGCTCGAAGACGAAATCGTAGACGTCACCCTTGTATCGTGTCTCGCAGTATTCGACGATTTGTCCGTCGGCGAGAAAGCAGCGGCGCTCGGTCATCAGCAGCGGTGCGCCCGCCTCGCAATGAAGATGTTTTGCATCCTCCAGCGACGCGCCGCGCGAGCGCATGCGCTGGATTGCCCTCTGAGGCAGGAAGCCGCGTGCATCAAGCGCTTCATAAAGGGAATCCTGAACCATCTCGGGCGAAGGAAGGAAGCGAACCGGCACGGCCGAGACCTCGACGGCGATCGGCGCGCCATCGGCCGTCCTCACACGACGCATCCGAACTACATTGGTATTGCCTGCAATACCCAAGGCCATCATTTCGGCTGGGGATGGGCGGCTTATCTGCTTGGAAAGCCATAGACATCCAGGCTTCAGGCCGCGCGCCAGAATGTCCTCCGAAAAGCTCGTCAGCGTCGAAAGCGATTTCTCGACCCGCGACCCGATCTCGGTTTTGGAACCATGCCGGCGATTGAGTTGCCCTTCCTCTTCGAGCAACGCCAAGGCCTTTCTCACGGTGACACGTGAGATCGACAGAGCTTCCGCCAGAACCCGCTCGCCTGGCAGAACCGCGCCGGCCTTCAATGCATTGGAGCGGATCGCTGCCTCGATCGCCGATTTCAACCGCCTGTAAAGCGGCACATCAGACGCTGTCGCTTCCATTTCCCGACTGACAAGCCCGATCAGGTTCACGGTTGTCATTGCCTTTCCTCCGCGCGAGAAGCACCCTGGATCGGAACATTCCTGACTGGACCTATACTGGTATTATCAATCCGGTGCAAACGGCCAGCGGACGGTGCTTCGTCCGCGCCCCCGGCACACCACGATCCCTCAGCGAACCCGCGGTGACAACTTCATGGAGATGCGATCGCAGGCCGCGCGCAGGACCTCTAGAGTATAGGCATGGCGGCTTTCACGCGTATGGCGATTGATATAGGCGACGATAATGGAGGCGACGGCGCTGCCGTCCGGTCCGATGACCGGACAGCAGATATCGGTGATGCCGACGAAGTCACGGCTTTCGCGCATCCAGCAGCCGTCCGCGCGGATGATCCGAAGCTGCTTTTCCAGCGCGTCACGATCCAGCGGCGCCGGGGAGTGCGCCTCACTTTCATCGATCATCCGCGCCGCGACCTTTGGCGGCTGGAAGGCAAGTATCACATGGCCGGAGGTCGCGTCGGTGGCTAGGCGGCCGTATCCAAGGCGTAGCGTGAACGCCATGTCCTCGCCGCCGGGAACGGCCGCGGTTACGACGGTCAAGCCATGATTGAAGACGACCAGGTGCGGCGACTGATTTGAGTCTCCGGCAATCCGCGTCAGTTCGGGCATGGCGGCGGACATGAGATCCTGAGCGCTCGGCGTGTGCAGCCCCAGCTTGAAAAGCTTGTCGGTCAACGAATAGGCGTCGGTCTCGGCGTTGCGCTCGATGTATTGACGTTCCTGCAGCGCGATCAGCATTCGGAATATCTCATTTTTCGAACGGCCTAGGCCTTCCGCGATCTCCTTCATCGTCAAGGGTGCCCGCGCTTCCGCCAGCAGTTCCAGAACATCCAGGCCCTTGCTCAGCGCCGGGGCCGAATAGGTCGGTTTGCCACTCTCTTTTGCGTCATCTGACATTCGAAGAATCCCCGGTGGTCCGCGCACGATAGAGATAAGGAATCGGAATTGCCATTGGTTTTATATCCAAACTTGACACCATATATAAAACTGACATGATGGCCGGGACAATGAATTCGAGGCCGACCCGATGATCGTACCGAGACCTGCAAACACTGTGCGCGCAACCATCGCTCCCCGGAACAACAGTGTTTACACGTCGGTCGATTTCGATCGCGAGGGCAAGCAGGTCGGCTTCTTCCATGTGCCCCAATCGCCGCACGACGATGCCTGGGGCACGGTCCGCGTTCCGCTCGCCGTCATCAAGAACGGAGACGGTCCGACGGTCCTGATCGAGGGCGGCAACCACGGCGATGAATATGAGGGGCCGATCGCGCTCGGCGAGCTTCTGCGCGAGATCGATCCACGGGATATTGCCGGTCGCATCATTGCGATTCCGGCCATCAACATTCGGGCTGTCGAGGCCGGCACCCGCACCTCCCCGGTCGACGGGTTGAATTTCAACCGCAGTTTTCCGGGCGATTTCAACGGCACGCTGACAAGCCAGATCGCGGCTTACGTGCATGACATCCTGTTTCCGATGGCCGACTACTTCCTGGATCTTCATTCCGGCGGTTCGTCCCTGATGATCTTGCCGAGCGCGATCATCGAGCCATCCCCGACCGCGCAAGGGCATCGCAAGAACATCAGGGCGACGCTCGCCTTCGGGGCGCCGACCGTTGTCATGGTCGACAATCTCGGTGAAACCCGGACTTCGACCGCGTCCGCCAACCACCAAGGGCTGATCGTTATCGGCAGTGAGATGGCCGGCGGCGGCCTTGTCAGTCCGGATGCGCTGGCCATCTGCCGCAGGGGCATCCGCAATGTGCTGAAACATGCAGGCGTCCTGAAGGGCGCGCCTGACATCGCCCCTGGCGCCAACGCGCGCGTGCTCAAGGTGCCCGGAAGCGAAGGCTATCTGCTTTCCGAGGAGGACGGTGTCTTCGAGCCCTTGAGCCCGCTCGGCAGTGCCGTCAGCAAAGGCGACCTTGCCGGACGCATTCACTTCCTCCACACGCCGTCACGCGCGCCCATCGATCTCCTTCACCCCGTCGACGGCATCGTTTTCGCCAAGCGTCAGCCCGGCCGCGTGCGTCCGGGGAATTGCTGCTTCGTGCTTGCCAACGAATATCCGGAGGCACTGACCGATGAGCCATGAGGACATCATTGCGGCTGCCCGGCGCATTGCCCCCTTCGTACGGCGCACCCCGGTCGTCAAGCTCGGCCATGCCACGGGCGCAAACCTTCAAAATGATGTCTATCTGAAACTGGAATGCCTCCAGGTGAGCGGCTCCTTCAAGATCCGGGGCGCCACGAACCGGGTGAAGACGCTCGAGCCGAGCCGGATCGAAAACGGACTGGTCGCCGCATCCGGCGGCAATCATGGCCTGGCCACCGCCTGTGTGGCTGCCCGGGCCGGCGTTCCCGCCACCATTTACCTGCCGAACAATGCAAGCCCGCTGAAGGCGGAAAAGCTGCGCAAATGGGGCGCTGACGTTCGCTTCGCAGGCAATGTCTGGGATGAAGCGCATGAGGCGGCGTTGGCCGAGGCAAAAGCGCGCGGCGCCTTCTACATGCATCCCTTCGCCGATGCGCAGATCGTGTCCGGCCAGGGAACCGTGGCGCTGGAGATGGCGGACCAGATTCCCAATGCCGACATCTATATCGTCGCGATCGGCGGTGGCGGCCTCATCAGTGGCATGTCCGAAGTCCTGAAGCACGTCAAACCCGACGCCAGGATCATCGGTGTCGAGCCGACCGGTTCACCGACCCTTCATGCCTCCCTGGCTGCCGGCCGTGTCGTTCGCTTGCCCGAGATAACGACGAAGGTGGCGACCATGGCCTGCGGCCGCACGGATGAAAGCATCTACGCGATCGTCGCCAAGCACGTCGACGATATCGTCCTTGTCGAGGATGCGGACATGCAGAAGGCCGCTGAATTGCTCTGGTTCGAATTCGGCATCGCCGCCGACCTCAGCGGCGCGGCATCGCTGGCCGCGTTGACGAGCGGAGCTTTCAAGCCACCGCGCGGCGCCCGCATCGCCGGACTTGTCTGCGGCGCCGGTGTCGAGGGCCTGAATGGCTGAGGTCGAGCAAGGCCGGTCCACGCAGGGCGCGGCCCTGACATGGATACGGCACGAGTGCCGCGGAATACCGCCGGAATGCCTGTCGCTGGGACGGTCGTCGTGCGGGACATGAAAAAGAGGCGAAGAATCGCCCTGTCGCAACAAGAGGAGAACTGAAACATGCGCCTTTCCTTGAAAGCATCCATTGCTCTGCTCGCACTCGCCACCGCGACGCCCTCGCTTGCCGCGGAAAAGGTTCTTGGGCTTGCGGCAATCGACCTGCAGAATTCCTTCTTTGTCCGCATGAAGGAAGCGGGCGACGTGGCTGCCGCCGACTATGGGGTGAAATCCACCTGGCAGAGCGCCGAGGGCAGTCTGGAAAAACAGGTCAGCATCATCGAGAATTTCATCAATCAGGGCGTCAGCGCGATCCTGATCGATCCGATCGACAAGAACGCGGTCATTCCGGTCATCCAGAAAGCCACCGCCGCCGGCATTCCGGTGATCACCATGGGCAACAAGGTCGAGGCCGGCTCGAACTACTCGACGCTCTATCCGGACTACGACAACATGTCGATGGTTGCCCGCGCGCTCGGCAAGTCGCTTGGCGGCAAGGGCGAAGTCGCCCTGCTCGTCGGTTCGCGTGGTAACTTCGTGTCCGACACGCGCGAAAAAGGCTTTGTCGAAACCCTGAAAAAGGAGTTTCCGGATATCAAGGTTGTCGGCATCGAGCCGACCGGCTGGGACGCAGCCAAGGCAACCAATGCCGCCCAGACCTGGCTCACCACCTATCCGGATCTGAAGGCCATCGGCTGCATCTCCGACAGCCTTTGCCTGGCCGCCGATTCCGTTGCCAGCTCGATGGGAACCCAGCTGCTCTACGGCGGCTATGACGGCGACGCCGAGATGAAGCCGCTGATCGACGACGGCAAGATGGTGATGGACGTGCTGACCGGCGCCTATCGTGTCGGCTACTGGAACATCGCCGTTGCCGCTCGCCTGGCCAACGGCGAAAAGCTGCCGCAGGATCTCTACATGCCGACCTATTTCGTGACCTCGGATGCGACGGCGGCAAAGCTCAAGGCGGATGGCCTCACCTTCGAATACATCAACACCGACAAGGAGGCGGTGGAAGCCAAGAACTATACCGAGCAACTCGGTCCCAAGGTTCCGGCGACCGCCATGACCCTGGCAAAGTAACAGCCTAAAGCGGCTCAAGCGCCGGATGACATATCATCCGGCGTCCCCTTTTCCTGACGATCGCCGTCGCCGCTTCCGTGGTGACCGCGCATGATGCTCGATAAGAGGACCGACCCATGTTCCAGTCCTGGACCTCTCCGTTACTGCGGCGCAACGAACCGGTTCTCATCGCGGTGCTGCTGGTCGCCATCGCCGTCTTCGGCTGGATCGATCCGCGTTTTCTGTCGACCGGCAATCTTGTCAGTATCGCGCAGCAGAGTGCGGTCATCGCCCTCATCTCTTTTGCCATGACGGCCGTGATCATAGCGCGCGGCATTGATATTTCCGTCGGCAGCAATCTTGCCTGTTCCGGCATCGCCGCGGGCCTTGCCTACACGGCAACCGGCTCGGCGAGCTTGAGCCTTCTCGCCGCGATCGGTGGCGGTGCCGCAATCGGTCTGCTCAATGGAGCGCTGATCGGCTTTGCCGGCATCTCCCCATTCATCGCAACGCTCGCCACCATGGCGTTTGCGCGCGGCCTGGCGCTCAGTCTCTCCGGCGCATCGAGCATCGCGGTCGCCGATCCGGTCATGCTTTTCGCGGGACGCGAGACGATCGGCCTCCTGCCGGTCTCCGTCATCATCGCCGCCATCTGCCTGGGCCTCTGGTGGTTCGTGCTCAATCGCACGGTGTACGGGCGCTGGATCTATGCGGTCGGCGGCAATGCGGGAGCAGCGCGGGCCTCACTGGTTCCCGTCGACCTCGTGCGCATCTCCGTCTACCTGATTGCCGGCGCAACGGCCGGGCTCGGCGCGATCCTCACCATCGGCCGCCTTGGTTCGGCACAGCCGCTTGCCGGCACCGGGCTTGAATTTACAGCCATCACAGCCGCCATCATCGGCGGCACGAAACTGTCCGGCGGCCAGGGCTCCATCTGGGGAACGGCGATCGGGGCGCTGCTGCTGGGCGTCATCAACACCGGCCTGTCCTTCCTGCAGGTACCACAGATCCTGATCTACTTCGTGACCGCGAGCCTCATTCTGGTGGCCGTTCTCACCAGCCAGCCGGAGAGTGTCGCCGCCCTGTTCAAAACCAGTGGCCGCAAGTCCACCCCGTCGCCCCGCAACACCGCCGCAACACCGGTCGGCAAACACAGCATCGCCTTGCGCGGGCTTGGCAAGTCTTTTCCGGGCGTCAAGGCACTCGACGGTGTCAGCTTTGCCGTCTCGGCCGGCGAGGTGGTAGGACTTGCCGGCGAGAACGGGGCCGGAAAATCGACGCTGGTGAAGTGCATTTCCGGTCTGCATCGTCCGGACGAGGGTGAGATCGTCATCGACGGCAACGCCGTCCAGTTCCACTCCCCCAGCGACGCCAAGGGCATCAGCGTCATCCATCAGCATTTCAGCCTTTCGCCGGACCTGACGGTGGCGGAGAATCTCTTCATCGGCCGCGAACCGCATACCCGCCTGGGATTTCTCGACCGGGCCCGGATGCGGCGCGATGCGAAATCCATCATGGACGAGCTGTCGCTCGATATCGACATTGGCGCGGAGCTGCGAACGCTTTCCGTCGGGCACCGGCAGATGGTGGAAATTGCCCGTGCCGTTCTGTCCGATGCCTGGTTCTTCATCATGGACGAGCCGACCAGCGCGCTCTCCAACCGCGAGCGCGACCAGCTCTACGACCTGATCGACAGGCTGAGAGCTCGCGGCGCCGGCATCCTCTACATCTCGCACAAGATGGAAGAGATCTTCAGCCAGTGCGACCGCGTCGTCGTTCTGCGTGACGGACGGTTCATCGGCGAGCGCCAGACCCGCCAGACCAACGAGGCCGAGATCGTCTCCATGATGGTCGGGCGCGATGTCGGCGACATCTTCCCCTATCTCGAAGCGCAAGTCGGCGAAACCGCGATCGAGATCAGCAACATCTCCGATGGCAAGCTCTTGAAGTCGGCCACGCTCAGCGTGTGCAGGGGCGAAATCGTCGCGCTCGCCGGCCTGATGGGAAGCGGCCGCTCCGAGGTGCTCAGGCTGATTGCCGGCCTCGAGACCATGCATGGCGGCACGCTCAGAATTTTCGGCGGGCAGCAGACCGGCGGCGACACCAAGGCCGCCAATCGCGCCGGCATCGTCTACATACCCGAAGACCGGCATCTGGAAGGCTTCGTCGGCACGATGTCGATCAGGGACAATCTGTCCCTCGCCTGGATTCGCGATAACAGTCACTTCGGCCTGCTGAGACCTCGCCGCATCCTGGCACTCGCCCGCGATCTCATCGGCTCACTCGGCGTGCGGCCGGCCCAGCCCGACAAGATGACCATCGAGCTTTCGGGCGGCAATCAGCAGAAGGTCGTCATCGGCAAATGGCTTGCCACTAAGCCGAAGATCATCCTGCTCGACGAGCCGACACGCGGCGTCGACGTCGGCGCAAAATCCGAACTCCATCACCTAATCGCAAGATTGAAGGCCGAGGGCGCGGCGATCCTCATGGTGTCGAGCGAGTTGCCCGAGGTTCTCGGCGTTGCCGACCGCATCGTCGTCATGCGCGAAGGCCACTCTGTCGGCACGCTGGCTCGTGGGGCGACGGAAGAAGACGTGATGACGCTGGCCTTCGGTGATCGCACGATCACACCACAAGCTTGCGCACCCCGGCCAGCATCCAACCTTGCACCATGCCTGTAAGGAGAAACCCTTTGAGCAAGCTGAAAATCGCCATCGTCGGTGCCGGCTACATGGGTCTCCTGCATGCGCAGGTGGTTGCCGCGAGCCCTGTCGCGGAACTGTCGGCATTCCTTGATCCGAATGCTGCCACGGGGAGCAAGGCCGCGTCCGATTTCGGTGCCCGGCATTTCCGCGATGCCGCCACAGCGCTGGCCGCCAATGCCGCCGACGCCTATATCGTGGCGGCACCCGACACGCTGCATGAAGACGTCTGCCGCACGCTGCTCGATGCCGGCAAGCCGGTGCTGCTCGAAAAACCGATGGCTCACGATCTTTCCGCTGCCAAGGCGATTGTTAGAGCGGCGGAGAGAAACGGCGCGCGCCTGTTGGTCGGCCACATCCTGCGGTTCGACCCGCGCTATTGCGAGGCCGCGGCAGCGGTGAAATCCGGGCGGATCGGCGAGCCGATCCACGGCAGCAGCGGCCGTTTCACCAATCGCGAAGTCGGTCTTCGCATGAACGGAAATTCGAGCGTCTGCTTCTACCTCGGCGTGCACGACGTGGATGCGCTGCAATGGATCTCAGGTTCGGACATCATCGCCGTCTACTCCCGCCCGGTCGCCAAGCTCATGCCTTCGCTCGGAGTTAGATCCGAAGATGCGATCTTCTCCACCGTCGAGTTGTCGAACGGAATGAGCGGACAGCTCTATTTCGGCTGGACGCTGCCACCGACCGTTCCGACCGGCATCTGGGCACGCACGGAAATCATCGGCACCGAAGGCATGATCGACCTCGACGTGCGCGACCACGGTCTACGCATCCTGTCGCATGGACAGTGGTCGCAACCCGACGCCCTGCACTGGCCGACCGTCAATGGCCGTATCACCGGGGATCTCTTCGAGGAGGTCCACCATTTCATTTCGGCGGTTCGCGACGATACCCCTTTCGTGATGCCGGTTAACGACGCCCTGCGCGCCGTCGCCGTCAATGATGCAATCCTGCGCAGCGTCAAATCAGGCCTGCGCGAACCGGTCGAAGACTGGCACATCCGATGAGAGAACCCTCATGACCCGCCAACAGAACATCTGGTGCAGGCGCTTTCTCGACCTCTCGCCGTTGATCCTGCTGGTCATCCTGCTGGCGATCTTCGCGCTCATCGACGCCCGCATCGTTTCAACCGCCAGCCTCATCAACATCGTCGCCCAGGCGACCCCGATCGCCATCCTGGCGCTTGGGGCTCTGATCGTTCTGCTGACGGCGGGCATCGACCTGTCCGCCGGCGTCGGCGTCGCCTTCTGCGCCGTCTTCATCGCCAGCCTGATCGACGGCGGCGCCGGCCTGCCGCTTGCCTTGCTCGTCGGCTTTGCCGTGATGGTGGTGATCGGCCTCGCGAACGGCGCCGTTATCGCACTGTTGAAGATACCGCCCTTCGTGACGACACTGGCCACAATGGTCGCGCTGCAGGGCGCAACGCTTGCCGTTGCCTCCAAAGGCGTCCTGATGCTGAAGGATCCGACGCTTCGCGCGGTCGGCATTGAGCGCAGCTTTGGCATTCCCAATGTCATCTTCGCAACGCTCCTGATCGTTGCCGTAGCAGCAATCCTGATGCGGCACAGCCGTTTCGGGCTGCGTACCTATGCGCTCGGGTCGGATGCCGGAGCCGCGGAACTTGCCGGCATCCCGGTGACGAAACACACGATCCTCGTCTATTGCGCCTCCAGCATCTTCGTCTTCCTGACGGCCGTGATCATGATCAGCCGGGTGCCTGTCGTGACGCCCAATATCGGCGGTACCTCGCTGCTTCTGGACGCGATCGCCGCTGCCGTGCTTGGAGGCACCAGTATCTTCGGCGGACGGGGAACGGTGTGGGGGGCGGTCGTCGGCGCCCTGATCGTCAGTCTGCTGACAACTGCGCTTCGGGTATTCGGCACGGATCCTTCCAGCCTCGAACTCTACAAGGGTGCAATCATCATGGTCGCTCTCCTGGCCGATTCCGGCATGACTTACGCCAAGGCGCGGCTCGTCGAGGCAGCACGATGAGCGAGCCAGTTCCGGCCTTGCCGATCCCGCCCAGGTCCAGCTTTGCGCTGATGACCTCGCCGGATACGGAAAGACACGCGACAGCCGGCGTGCATAAACCCGTCGTCATTCTGCCGCTCGGGGCTGTCGAGCAACATGGCCCGCATCTGCCTCTCGGCGTCGATTGCTGGCTTGCGGAAGCAGTCGCTCTCGCCGCGGCGGAAGGACAGGCTTCCATGCGTGTCGCCGAACCTTTCGCCTATGGCTCGTCCGAGCATCATCGCTCCTTCTCCGGCACGATGAGCCTCAGTCCACGGACCTTCATCGCCGTGCTCGTCGATCTCTGCACCTGCCTTGCCGAAGACGGCTTCCTGCCGGTCATGCTGAACGGCCATGGCGGAAACCGCGCCGCGATCCAGGTGGCGATCACCACCCTTGGCCAGCGTGGCATCGTCACCGCGGGTTTCTCGTATTTCGATCTCATCGCCGACGTGGCGGCGGAGGCCCTGCCCGATGCCGCCACGGGCACCGGTCACGCTTGCGCGCTTGAAACCTCGTTGATGATGCATGTGCTTGGCGACAGCGTTCGCCGCGATCTCATCCCGCCAGGCGGCACTTCGCCATCCTGGCCGGATCCTCACCTTTACGCCGCGCCGGCCGTCACCGTCTGGCGCCGTTTCGAAGCCATCCGCGACAACGGCGTCATCGGCACGCCATCGGAGGCGAGCGCAGAGGCCGGCAGCAGACTTTTCATCGCAGCCGTGGAGCGCAGCCGTGCCGCCATTTTGAACATCCAATCCGAATTCGGCCAAAGGAACGCATGATGACAGTCCATTTCAAATCTTCTCTCGAAGGCCCCAACCTGCGCGGCATGGCGATCGTCTCGGAGCCGGAAGCAGCCGCCCGCATCGGCATCAACCGCATCGGCGGCGAGTGGATTGCCGGCAGCTCGGGCAAATTCCTGAAAATCGACAGTCCTTCGACGGGCGAGCATCTCGGCTATCTCTCCCTTTCCACCCGCGCCGATGTCGGTCGCGCGGTGAAAGCCGCCGAAGGCGCACGCGAGACCATGCGCAAGATGGGAACCTTCGCGCGCGCTCAACTATGCATGCGCATTGCCGACGCGATCGACAGGCGCGCCGAGGAGCTTGCGCGCCTGCTCTGCCTGGAACAGGGTAAGCCGTTCCACAGCGAAGCAAAGGCCGAAGCGTCGGCGGCGGCTCTCGGCTTCCGCAATGCGGCAGAACAGATGAAGTGGCTGGAGACGGCGGCGTTTCCGCTTGCCGATGCCAACAAGCGCGCCTTCAGCTTCCTGCAGCCGAAGGGCGTCTTTGCCATCATCACACCCTGGAATTTCCCGCTCGCCCTGCCCTGCCTCTACTATCTCGGACCGGCCGTCGCAACGGGCAACACCGTCGTCTGGGTGCCCGCGCCGACGACGTCGCTGATTGCCACTGCACTTGTCGAATGCTTCATCGAGGCGGGCCTGCCGGACGGCGCCATCAATCTCGTTCTGGGTGACGGTGCAGAGGTGGGCGACGAGGCGGTCGTTCATCCGGGCACCCATGCCATCGGCTTCACCGGCAGTTCCGCCACCGGCGCGACGATCGCCCGGCGTGGCGCGGGCAAGCCGCTTCTGCTCGAAATGGGCGGCAACGGTCCGACCATCGTGCTGGCCGATGCCGATATCGACATGGCTGCCGCCCAGGTCTGGGCCGGCTGCTTTGCCAATGCCGGGCAGATCTGCACGGCCACCGAACGCGTGCTGGTGCATAAATCCGTCCATGACCGTTTCATCGAAGGTCTCGTGAAAGCGGCCGCGAAGGTGAAAATGGGCGACCCTTTCGATCCCGCGACGACGATGGGTCCGATCAACAATGCGGTGGCCGTCGACAAGGTGCTCAGCCACATCGCGGACGCCCGCGCGCGCGGCGCCGAGATCGTCACCGGCGGCAATGTGGCAGCGGGCTTTGCCACCAATCTCTATTTCGAGCCGTCGATCGTCACAGGACTGACCCGGGAAAGCCTGCTCAATGTCGAGGAATCCTTCGGGCCGATCGCACCCGTGTTGACCTTCGAGACCGACGGGGAGGCGATGGAACTTGCGGCGTCCAGCCCCTACGGCCTGTCGGCCGCGGTCTTCACCAGCACCATCAAGAACGCCTTTGCCTTTGCTGAAAGCCTGAAGGTCGGCATCGTCAACATCAACGAGATGAGCTGCTATTGGGAGCCGCATATTCCTGCCGGCGGCGCCGCCGGGACGCAGAGCGGCCTCGGTCGCACCGGTGGGCGGCACACGCTGATGGAAATGTGCGACCTGAAGACGATTACCGTGGATGTCACTCGCTGACATTCAAGGCCCGCGCCTTTTTGCGCGGGCCTGCCCTCGCGACCATATGCAGTTCGGCAGAGAGCTGTCAGGTGGACCGGCGCAGGCTGTCGGCCATTTTCTCGCCAATCATGATCGAGGTGAGATTGGTGTTTGCCTGGCAATCGAGCGGCATGATCGACGCATCGATAACCCGCAATCCTTCCAAACCGTAGACCCGGCATTCCGGATCGACCACGGCCTCGCCGGGCCCCCCCATGCAACAGCCTCCGATCCCATGCTGCGCATCGGAAGACTGCGCCAGCAGGAAATTGTCGACCTCCTCGTCGCTTGCCGTTTCGAGCCATGACAAAGGCAGATCGGAATCCCCCAGCAGGACGCGCTCGGCGATCGCCTGGATCGGCGCCTGCCGGGCAATCTCGCCAAGGTGGCGATAGGCGATACGCATGCGCTGGAGATCCATTGGATCGTCCAGCATGTTCTCTTCCACGATCGGCTGGTCGAAAGGGTTGGCGGAACGCAGTTGCACGGTGCCGCGGCTCTTGGCCTCCATCAGGATCAGATTGACCATGGCCTCGCCGAACTGGGCGCTGTCGGACTCCACGCCGATACCGCCATGGTTCATGGCGACGTAGAGAATGTCGTCGCGCTCGGCACCCGGCACGCCGGAACTCATCCGCACACAGCAGTTGGTATGCCGCGCGTCGACATCGGTCGCCTTGAATTCCGGCTTCAGCTTCAGTTCGATGCGGCAATAAGGATGGTCGAAGAAACCTTCGCCGACCGGCAGGTCGGCAAGCACCTCGATGTCCTTTCGTTTCAAGAGAGCCGCCGGACCGATGCCCGAGCGCTGCAGGATGGCCGGAGAGTGGATGGCGCCGGCCGAGACGATAACCAGCGGCGTCTCGAATTTGCGAACCTGACCGGCCACGATGGCCAAAACGCCGATCGCTTTCTTGCCATCGAAAAGCACCTTGTCCACCGTCGCCTGCCCGATGATGGTGAGGTTCGGCCGGTCGCGGGCAGCTTCCAGATAGCCGTCATTGACCGACACGCGCTTGCCGGCTCGACTGTTGATGGGATAGGTGCAAGCCCCTTCGGCATCCGGAGCATTGAGATCGTCATGCCAGGGATGGCCGAGAGCCATCGCGCTTTGGCGCATGGCCTTGTCGACGCTTCCCCAGCTTTCGACAGGCGCGCGGTAGATCGGAATCGGGCCGCCGCTGCCGTGAAAATTGGCCGCGATCGGGTCGTCCTCCAGGCGGCAGAAGAAGGGCAGCACATCCGCTCCCGACCAGCCCTTGCATCCGATTTCCTCCCAGCGGTCGAATGCATGGAGCACGCCGCGAATGGCAATCTGCCCATTGACGGCCGTCGAACCGCCAAGCCCCTTGCCGCGCCAGTAGACCCGATGCTCCTGCCGCTTCGTGCGGCGAGCCATCAGGTCGGGATACATGTATTGCTGCTGAAAATGATCGGGAAGCAGCAGGTTGAAGGGATTTGGGCTCGTCATCTCGGCAGGTTGCTCGCCGCTCCGGTAGTCCGGCCCCGCTTCCAGCAAAAGCACGTTCGTGGCTGCATCCTCGGTTAGCCGGGCGGCAAGAACAGCCCCGGCTGCGCCGGCTCCGACAACGATGACATCAAAGGGCATGCCGCACTCCCTACATCCGATCAATGCACGGCTGACTCGACCGCGACATCATGTTGATTTCATTTGTGCACGATCATCTGCTGGCATTCAGGCTCAGCGATGTACGCCGGAACCAACCACCTTAGCCGCGTTGCACGACTGCAAGATCATCATGATTTGTTTTATATGTAAATATGATTTCGTATATGAACCCATCGGAAGGGTTTCTTTTCACCATCTGCTCCACATCCCGCGACGAACCCCGGTGCTCTCCGTCCCCTGCCGGCGGTTCTCACACGTCATCATCCATCGCCTTTTGACAGCGATCGGTTTTCGACAAAAGCGGTGTTTGGCGTGCTGCCCTTCCGAGTCGCGCCCAGGGAACAACTGCTTCCATGGAAAGTTAGTCCATGGCTACACCGCCGGTGAGCTTTCACGACAATCCAAGGGAGACAAATCATGGCGACTGCAAAAAGAGCGACGACAAAGGGACTGGAGGCTTTGTTCCTCGATGGGCTGAAGGACATTTACTACGCTGAAAAGAAGATACTCAAAGCCTTGCCGAAGATGGCAAAGGGCGCCGAATCCGAGGAGGTGGCCGCGGCCTTTGAGAAACATCGCATGGAAACCGAAGGCCAGGTCGATCGGCTCGAGCAAGTATTCGAACTTATGGACAAACCGGCCCGCGGCAAGACCTGTCCGGCGATCGACGGCATTCTTGAGGAAGGGTCGGAAATTCTCGACGAATACAAGGGTGACCCGGCGCTGGATGCAGGGTTGGTCGGCGCGGCACAGGCCGTCGAGCATTATGAAATCGCGCGCTATGGCACGTTGGTCGCGTGGGCTGAACAGCTTGGCAAGAGCGACGTGGTCAAGCTCCTCAACGAGACATTGAAAGAGGAGGTCGCGACGGACGAAGCGCTTTCCGGGCTGGGCGAAGGCGGTGTCAATGAGCGCGCCCTGGAGCAAGCTGCCTGACTGGTTGTGCCCCGGCGCCAAAGCCGCCGGGGCGACTTCGCGACCCGGCCTCTTCGTCGGTACCCCTTCAGATGCAATCAGACCCACCCCGATACTTCGGGGTGGGTCTGCTGAAATCAACCGCGATCAGCGGTTCTTGTGGCTTTGTTCGCCAGCTTTCACGTGCTGTTCGTGGGTTCCACCACGAATGCCGGATCCATCGCCCTGCTGCCGTTGACCACCACCAGCGGCCTGCTGTTGCTGACGGTTTTTATTGTCGGCGTTCTTGTGGCTCTGCTGGCCTGCCTTCACATGCTGTTCGTGACTACCACCTTGATTGGGCATTCTTCTTCTCCTTCAAAATCCACGAGGCGACAACCGCCTCGATTGCCTAAGAAGAGTCAGGCGCGAACGTTCCCTCACGTAACATTTTGTGAAGACCACAAAGCCCGCGGCGTTCGAAGGCGCCTGAGATGGCTGTCGGATTTATTTCTTGGCGTTGGCAACGAGTTCATCTTGGCCGTGACCGACGTTGCCGGCGGGTCTCATGCCTGTGCCCACCCAGGAGGAAAATGCATGTCATTCCGATCCGAGAGATTTACAACCGCTTTGACGTATAGCGAGGATGATAGAGCGCGGGCCGCCGCAGCGCTCTATCAATACAACATCGCACAGACCGGGATCGACGACCGAGCTGTCATCGGAGCGGAGCTTTGCGACCACTCAGGAAGAGTCTGGGGCGGGCTTTGGGGCAGAACGGAGCTCGGGCTCCTGTTTCTCGACATGTTCTTCCTGCCTGAGCAGTTGCGTGGCCAATCCTTTGGCTCACAACTTCTCAGGACTGTCGAGGAAGAAGCCATCCGGCGTGGCTGTAAGAAGGCCGTCGTGGAGACGAGCAGTTTCCAGGCACCGGTATTCTACATGCGCCATGGTTTCGGGGAATTTGGCAAAGTCGAATTCGGGATCCCTGGACATGCCCGCATCTTCCTTCGGAAAGATCTGCTGTGACATTGATCGCGAACCTGCCGTCATGGCCTCAATCGCGAGGCAGCGACGGGTCGGTTCATTTTCCCGCAGCGAGCAGTGACTGTTCATAGGATCTGCCAAGGCTGATCTAACGCCAATTTGCGACGCCATGCTCCACAGCCAAATTCTTGAGCGACACAGCCTCGTGTGAACCGACTCAGGCCGTGGGTGTTGCTGCTTGGAACAAATCGGCGGCGGCAGAAGTTTGGCGTGCGCTACGAGGGACCGCATGGCGAGCAAATCGACAGTGGTAGGCCGCTCCGGCGCACGCAAGCTTTGCTCTCGCCGCGCTCACAAGTGCAAGTCTGCCAGGGCGTGGTTGAAAGGGAGAAATCATGGCCAAGGTTTCAAGTCCGACCCCTGCCGCGGCCAGAGGCGAAGTTCAGGCAGGAGCGACGCAGGACAAGACGCCGGGGTTCGATCCCGCCATTGCCCCGCTTGAGACAGACGCAGAGGCCGCGGACACACAAAATCCGGTCGCTGGGACAGGTCCGCCGCGCACTCGACCAGAATTCAAAAACGATGCCAGCTTTGCCAATGCCATGCGCCCGGTCGAAGGCGAGCCGGAACTGCGGCCCGGCGGCAATTGGCCGGTGTTGGTGATTGCAGCTGTCGTTTTGACAGCAGCCGTGGTTTTCCTGGCGGCAAGCATGCTGCGCTGAGAACGATCCCGACGATGCAGCACCCCACGGCCTATTCCTGGAGGTCTGGTGCGCCCTTCATGCCTGAGAGTTCGGTCATTGGGCACAGCAGCCGCGGTCGCGCGGGATCGGAAATGTCGAGCTTGTTCCAAGGGATGCGATATAGACCGACGCGGCGGCGCAATCGGAAAAGATCCAGCACTGCCACGCCTATGGCCGAGGCCGAGAGGCGCTCGAAAGCGGCGTAGACCCCGACATGGAATTCGGTGACGACGAAATCGTCACCATCCCGTTCGGCGTGGATCTCCTCGATATAACCGACATTCTTGCCGCGCTGCGAGAGTACTCGTCGCCCTGCCAGATGCTCGAGATTGACCGTGGTCATTATCAAGCTCCCGGAATGCGCCCGATGACATGGTCGCGCAACCAGTCCTGCCAGGCGAAGATCGACGTTTCTCGCACATCGATGTCGAACTCGACATCGATGCCGATATCTTTCACCTTGTGCCAGGCGATCCGATGGGGTTCGCCATGCTGCTTGCCACCCAGCTTGACCGCGAGCCGCGCCATCCAGCGCCCAGGCCCTGCGCCGAGGCGACGTGCCAGGGTGATGGAGCCGAGCTCGATGGCAATGATCCGAGGCGGCTTGCCAGGCCGCAACTCCGCCACCAGCCCGTCGACCTTGCCGATCTTGATCTGCTCGCGGTCGACCACCTGCTTGTCGAGGAGATCACGCAGCAACTTCATCATGTGCCTCCGAATATCTGCAGCGGGATGGTCACCACCGCCAGTACGAAGCCAAGCGCGATGATGAAGATGACGGCGGCATTCGACAAAAAGCCATTGCGATGCTCGCCAACATAACGTTTGTCGTTCAGCAGAAACAGGAAAGGAACGACCGTCAGCGGCAGGCTGGCTGCCGTCAGCGCCATGGAGAAGATGGTGAGCCTCAACGGATCGAGACCAAGCGCGATGGGAATAGCCGCCAAAAGCAATGATATCGTGTAGGTGGCGCTGAAACCCGGATCGTCGCGCGGCTTGCGATCCTCGCCCCAATTCCAGCCGAAACCCTGGGCCACAAGATAGGCCTGTTGCAACCCGACCTCTAGTGCGGCGCCGAAGCAGGCAATGGCGAGGGAGGCAACAAACAGCACGAAGCCCCAGAAGCCGAATATGGGGATCAGCATCAACGGCAATTGGTGATAGTCATCCACCTGGGTGACGCCATGCGTGGCGAGCACGAGAGCGGCCACGATCAACACGCCGATCGAGATGGTCCCCCCGAAAGTCATGCCCAACCCCGCTATGGCCCGATTGGCTCCGAGATAGCTTTTGTCCCACCGGTCCTCGATGGCCCCCGAGGAATAGAACATGAAGAGGTAGGGCGATATCGAGGCGCCGAGAATGCTGACCGCCATGAACCAGTAATTGGCGGCATCGTGGACCGGCAGCGAAGGCACGGCGCCCCTTGCGACTGCCGTCCAATCGGGTCTCAGCATCACCGCTCCGACGACGAAACACAGCGTCACCAGACCGAGAATAGATACGCCCTTCTCGATGAAGCCGAAGGTGCCTTTCCAAAGCAGCAGCCACGCCAGCAAAGCCACCGGCAGTGCCCACCACTGGAAGCCTATGCCGGTGGCAAATTCGAGCGCAATGGCGACGCCGCCGATCTCGGCGGACAGCACCAGGAAATTGACCAGCAGGGCGGCCAGCAACGGCCATAGAAAGACGTTGAAGCCGAATCTCTCGCGGATGCCGTCGGAGATCGTGTGATGGCTCACGGCCGCGAACCGGCCGGACATTTCGACAAGGAAGATGATGCAGATGGTGCCTAGCACCACCGCCCAGATCAACTGGAAGCCAAACATCGCGCCTGCCTGCGCCGCCGTCGCCATGGACCCAACTTCGAGGAAGCCGCCGACGCTGGTGACGACGCCGAGGGATATTTCCATGAGCTTCTTCATGGCTTCGGCGCGAAATACTTGGCGTAGGCGGTAGCGAGCGAACGCGACGCCAGCCGTAGATCCTGTTGCGCGTCTTGGACTTCCGGCCGGTCGCCCGCCTGCAATCCGGCCTCTGCACGCGCCACCGCGACCGACAAATCGTAGACTGCCTTTGTCAGTGAAGCTTGCTCGGCGGGTTCACTGGTTTGCGCGGACCGGATTTGCGCCCCGGCGTCGGTAAGCGTCTCGCCGATCGATTGCAGCGTACCCACCGTGTATGCGGTCGGCGCCGCCCCTGCCGCCCAGGCGTCCAGCGCCATCAACACGGTCTGCGATGCGGAGGCCGCTGTTCGTGATTGCTGCTCGATCTGATCGGAAGATGAGCATGCCGACAACATCAGCAACAGCAAGCACAGGCAGTCGTGCCTGAGATAGCGGCGTCTAACGATCAAATCAGGCGTTTGGTGCGCCACCGAATAGTCTCCCCCGACCCAACAAAACCGTGGCCGGCGTAAATCTGATCTAGAGCACTCGTCGGGTCCGTCAACGACCGCGCCCGCCGATCCGGAGCACGAGGCGGCGAGCCAGGTCCCGATCGGTTTCAATTGCCGCATCAGCGTAAGCTGAAGGTCAGGCGGGGCGATCCCCGTTCGGCGCGTCTTGGATTCTGTATTCGTGAATGAGGCCGAGAACCTGAGTTCTGACTGTATCGCGCGCGTCGGGCTGGATGAAAAACATCAGCCGTTCGACCGCTTCCACGACTGCTTCCGGCAGATCCGAAACCGCATCGGTGAATTCGCTGCCATGCTCGTACATATTGTCCGTCAGCTTCTTGTCGAGGTCGGAAAGGATGCCCATCATCCACACTCCAGATCGGTGCTGTATTGAACTCAGTTCGGCAGGGTCACCGCGAGGTCGCCCTCTCCTGTTGCTGCCGGCCGTCGATCACTGTTGCCCCGGCATTTCCGTGTTTTCCCTGGGATTTTTCTGGACGCCCGCAGCCGGGGCGGTGTCCGCCGGGGCATTGCCGCCCTGGTTCTGCTCCGGCGCACGTTTCAGCGGGGAGGTCTGCCAGCCCATGTCAACGTAGAAAAAGCCGACGATGAAACCGACAATGATGACCGCCGCTATCACCAGCGAGATTATTGCGTTGCGTCGCTCCATAGGCCTAGTCGCCACTTGGCTTTGGAGATGCGGGCTGCGTTGGCTGCGTACCTTGCTGGTCGCCGCCGGTGCTGGTCTGCGGCGTCGGGTTGGTGTCCGTCGTGGGATTCTTGTCCACCGGCTGGCTGTTCGTAGTGTCCGTCTTGGACTTGGCCGGATCGGCATTGTCGTTGCACCCCGCCAAGGCGAGTAATGCCGCTGACATCAATAGCACTCCTCTCATGCCGATTTCTCCTGGCTGAGTTCGGGCGAAGCCGCCTGCCAATGACCTATTCGGTCGAACCGCACCGAAAGCCCCTGTTTGACCGCGCTTCTAGCCAGCAAATGGTCCAGTTCGGCGTCTTCGATCGGACTTCGTACGACTTGGCGAATGGCCTTGCAGGCAAGTTCCGTCGAGACGAAATCATATCTCCTGCTCCTGGCGACAACATATTGTTCGACCAGCATTTTCACGCGCCTGAGCGCGATTTCTTCGGCGAATTGCATTTTATTCCTCCTGCGCCCCGAACTGCCGAACGGGTTTGTTGTTCCAAAACATGATTGTCGAGGTGATTAGATGCTCGCGCTTTCCGATAGAAAGCGCGAGCGGATCAGGCTGAGGGGACCCGATCGTGCAGCATCAAACAAGGGGAGCAACGATGCTGCATGATATCGAACTCGCCCGGACCTGAGTTGTTCCACCTCTCCACGCCGCGTGTTCATTGAACTCAAGAACAAATCCTTGTCACGGCCTGCATACGGCCACGCATTCAACCTCTCCGTACGGAACAATCCGTCCCGACAGTGGTTCGGCCGAAGCGAAGCTCGGAGGACGAGATGACGAATGAAAAATTGGCCGTGGTGACGGGCGCCTCGAGCGGCATTGGGAAGGAACTCGCCAAACTGTGCGCCAAGGACGGCTACCACCTGATCCTAGCCGCCGACGAGCCCGCGATCCAGCAGGCAGCTGAGGCGCTCGGTTCGCATGGTGTGACTGTCGAAGCCATCGAGGCCGATCTGGCGACCGAGGAGGGTGTCGATCGTTTGATCGCCGGGATCGGCGATCGCGATGTCGACCTGTTGTTCCTGAATGCCGGACGTGGGCTCGGCCGTGGTTTCGTCGATCAGGATTGGAAAAAAGTACGCCGCATCATCGACACCAACATCACCGGGACAGTCTATCTCGCGCATCAACTCGGAGCCAGGATGGCACGCCGCGGCCGAGGCCGCATTCTCTTCACAGGATCGATCGCTGGTTTTATGCCCGGCACTTTCCAGGCGGTCTACAACGGCACCAAGGCTTTCATCGATTCCTTCTCGATCGCACTGCGTCATGAATTGCAGGCCACAGGAGTCACAGTCACCGTGCTGATGCCCGGGGCAACGCAGACGCGGTTCTTCGAACGCGCCGAAATGATGGATACCAAGGTCGGCACCGATGAGAAGGACAATCCCGCCGATGTGGCCGAGGCCGGCTACGAGGCGATGATGGACGGTGAGGAACAAGTCATCAGCGGCTGGAAGAACAAGCTGCAGGTCGCCGCGGCACATGTGACGCCGGCAGGCACGCTGGCCGAACAGCACCGCAAGATGGCCGAGCCGGGTTCTGCCTCCAAAGGCTGACCTTCGGCCTTCACGCCAGAACCAAAATGTCGGGCAGACTCTTCTGCCGACCTTCTTCCAAGGCAGGAGCACCATCATGAAAGCGCTCACGTGGCACGGCAAAGGCGACATTCGATGCGACCAGGTGGCTGATCCCGCCATCGAGGATGATCGTGACGTCATCATCAAAGTCACCTGTTGCGCCATATGCGGCTCGGACCTGCATCTGATGAACGGATATATGCCGACGATGGAGTCGGGCGATGTGCTCGGACACGAGACGATGGGCGAGGTCGTGGAAGTCGGCAGCGGCCATTCGAAATTCAGAAAGGGCGACCGCATCGTGGTGCCTTTCAACATCTCATGCGGCGAATGCTGGTTTTGCCAGAAGGGGCTGTTCTCGCTTTGCGACAAGTCCAATCCCAACGCCAAAGAGGCTGCCGAAGTGATGGGGCAATCCCCGGCTGGCCTGTTCGGCTACTCGCATCTGGTCGGCGGCTATTGGGGAGGGCAAGCCGAATATCTGCGCGTTCCTTTCGCCGATGTCGGTCCGATAAAGGTGCCCGAAGGCATTGACGATGAACAGGTGCTGTTCCTCTCCGACATCTTCCCAACCGGCTATATGGCGGCTGAAAACGCAGGCATCGAGCCAGGCGATACCGTCGCTATCTGGGGTTGCGGTCCGGTCGGCCAGTTCGCCATCCAGAGCGCATGGATGCTCGGCGCCGGCCGCGTCATTGCCATAGACAAGGTGCCGGAGCGGCTGGCGATGGCTCGCGAGCACGGCAAGGCCGAGACGCTCGACTTCAGCAACTCCGATATCTACGACGCCTTGATGGCGATGACCGATGGCCGCGGTCCGGATTGCTGCATCGACTGTGTCGGTACGGAATCGGATCCCGGCGCCAGTGCCGACTCCATGCTCGACAAGGTCAAGGCTGCCGTCTATCTCGGCACCGATAGGCCGCATGTATTGCGCGAAGCAATTTACTCCTGCCGCAAAGGCGGCACCATCTCGGTGCCCGGCGTCTATATCGGCCTCGTCGATCATATTCCGTTCGGCGCCGCCATGAACAAAGGACTGACCTTCCGGATGGGTCAGACGCACACGCAACGCTATCTCGAACCGCTCCTGGCCATGGTACAGAAGGGCGACATCGATCCCTCCTTCGTGATCACGCACCGGGCAGACCTCGAAGCGGGACCGGACCTCTACAAGACGTTCCGTGACAAGCAGGATGGCTGCATCAAGGTGGTGATGCGACCGCATGGCTGAGATGTCGGCATCTTGCGTGGGGTCCGCCTTGCGCGGATTCCCCACCAAGGATAGCACCGACGCTGCCGAGGAACCTGGAACTTTCGACCGTGGCGGCGGTTGACCCGCAGAATAAACTCAGGGCGACGAGACTGTCGTGCCCGCCCGCTGCGAAGGAGGTTATCGCCATGAGGAATCCCACATCGAAACCCAGCGTCCGGTCGCCAAACGCCGATGCTCTGCCGCACCCGAGACGGGACGCCAGTGATACGGATGCCGGTGCCAAGCCGCTGACGCCGAAAACCGCCGGCACATCCCGGCCATCGGCCCCGCCGCTGGACAATCCGGTTGCCAATCGAAACGCCGGGCGGCCGCGTCAGGCGAGCACCACGCCTAGGCCGACCGACAAGCCCCTAGACTGATCGAAACCGGCCTCTTGAAATCACAGCGAGTGTTTGTCGGGACGAAGCGATGCCAGGTCGGCCAGGGTGTTGAGAAGTGCAGCGTCGCCTGCCGGTTTCGGCACGAATTTGCAGTTTCGGAAGGGTGTGGGAACGTCGCGCGGCCCAAATCCGGTCATGAATGCGAAGGGGATGCCGCGAGCCAGCAATGTTTCGGCCACGGGCAGACTTGTTTCACCGTTCAATTGAATGTCCAGCAGCGCCACGTCGGCTTTGCCTGCATCGATAAGCTGACGAGCCGCGGCGACCGACGAGACCGGGCCGATCACCGGATAACCCGCCGCACGCAGGCGAGACGCGACGTCTTCGGCGATCAGCCATTCGTCCTCGACCACCAGAACGCGCGGCCTGTCGTCGCTCACGGCGCCTCCTTGTGATTTGCCGGAAACGCGATCTGGACGCTGAGGCCGTCCTTGTGGAACGCGGTCTCGACATGGCCGCCGAGCCTGTAACCGATTTCTCCTTGCAACAAGGTCAGGCCAAAGCCGTTGTCCAAGGGCGCCTTGACAAGAGGACCGTCCTTCTCTCGCCAGCCAAATGTGAAACTGGCATCCTCGATCGACCATTGCACACTGACCTTGCCGTCGGTTTTTGACAAAGCGCCATACTTGGCCGCGTTGGTGGCCAGTTCATGAATGGCCATGCTGAGGGAAAGCCCCTGTTGCGGGCCTAATTTCACGTCTGCGCCATCGAGTTCAACCCGCTCGATGCCGAAGGGTTCGAGCTCCTGCTGGAGCAATTCCCTGACCGAGGCTTCCTTCCATCTCTCCCGGGTCAGCAGGCCGTAGGCCCGCGACATGGCATGCAGGCGGCCGATCAGCGCATCCGCGAACTCCTCCTTCGTATCAGAACTTTCCCGCGTGCGGCTTGCAATGCTGGCGATCACCGCAAGCATGTTCTTGACCCGGTGGTTGAGTTCCGAGATGAGCACCTGCTGATGCTCTTCTGCCTGTGCCAGCGTGGTAACGTCGACAAGTGTCACCACCACGCCCTGGATCCTGTTGCCCTTGTCCCGATAGGGATTGATGCGGACCATGTGGAACAAGCCCCTGGCATCGCGCGCCAGATGGTGATTCAGGATCTCGCCTGTCTCGAACACCTTGTCGATGTGCTGCTTCAACTCTGGGTAGTCGAGTTGGCTCGACAAATCCGTCAGCGGCCGGCCAACATCGGAGGGGCGCAGGCTGAAGAAGGATGACGCCGCCGGCGTGAAGGTGCGGACCACAAGGCTGCGGTCGAGGAAAATGGTCGCGATGTCAGTGCTTTCGAACAGGTTGCGCAGATCGCCGTTAGCGTGATTGAGCTCTTCTATCTTGGCCGTCAACTCGGCATTGATCGTGTTGAGTTCCTCGTTGAGCGACTGCATCTCCTCCTTCGAGGCTTCGAGTTCCTCATTGGTGGATTGCGCCTCCTCATTGACGGAGACGAGTTCCTCGTTCGACGATTTCACCTCCTCCAGCGCGGTCTCGTATTCCTCGATCATCGATTGCAGGCGCTCTCTGGTATCGCGCAGTTCCCGCTCGAGATCGGCGGTGCTGTCACTGTCACGGCTGCCGCCGTCTTCCTCTGAGCGGGCCTGCGTCGGGCCCGACGGCTCGAAAAGGACAAGGTAAAGCGGCTCGCCGTTGCCGCGTTCCGCGAGCGGCTCGATCGTCAGCCTGATCGGCTGGACCCGTTCGTCGTCTTCCTCCACGGTGAGGTTTTCCCGCACCACTGTGCGGCGCGTGGTCGTCGCTTCGCGCAGTGCGGCGCGGAGATCCAGCCGCAGCCCACGCCTTGCCATCGTCAGCAACTGCCGGCTGGGAATCCCTTGTGGCGCTTCGAGATATCTGCCGGTCCTGGCCGAATAATAGACGACATCGCCCTCGGCGTTGACCAGGACATGCGGCGGCGCGAACCGTTCCAGCACCTGCGCCTCCACTGCCTGCCGCAAGGGATAGCCGACAAGTCCCTTCTTCGAGCCGGCGCTTTCGGATGGGAAGACGCTGGAATGACTTTCCCCGATCAAGGCCGGCAGTCTGATGTGCGGTGAGGCATGCTCCCGCGCATGGAAGATGCGATGTTTCTTGTCGACGGTGGCGAACAGATCGTCGTGCTGCCCGACGCTTTCGGAGGTGCCAAGGAAAAGGTAACCGCCGGGCTTCAGCGCATAATGGAAGACAGGGATGACGCGGTTTTGGATGATCGGGCCGAAATAGATCAGCAGATTGCGGCAGGAGACCAAGTCCATGCGCGAGAAGGGTGGATCGCGAATGACGCTGTGCGGCGAGAAGATGCACAGTTCGCGTATCGCATTGCTGATGACATAGCTTTCGCCATCGCCGTTGAAAAACCGCTGTTTGCGTTCGGGAGAAAGACCTTGCAGCAAGGCTTCCGGATAGCGTGCCGCCCGCGCCACCGCCAGCGCCGGCTCGTCGATGTCGGTGGCGAATATCTGGACGCGCGGAACGACCGTAAGCTTCTCCATGTGTTCGCGCAGCAGGATGCCGATGGAGAACACCTCCTCGCCCGTGGCGCACCCGGGAACCCAGACCCTGACGGTGTCGCTGGCGGTCTTGCCTTCGAACAGCTGCGGTATGATCTTTCGCTCGAGCAACTCGAAGGCATCGGGGTCGCGAAAGAAGTTGGTGACATTGATCAGCAGATCGCGAAAAAGGCTCATCACCTCGCGAGCATCCTTCTTCAGCCAGTCTATATAAGCGCTGATGGAATGGACCTGGGCGATCTGCATGCGCCGCTTCACGCGGCGCAGGAATGTCTTGGTCTTGTAGCCCGAGAAGTCGTGGCCGGAGTGGCTGCGCAGAATGGCGTATATCTGTTCTCGCACCTTATCGATGTCGGCCGTATGGTCGCCATCATCTTCCGCCAGCCCCTCCAGCGGATCGAAGCCGCGGGCGAAAGCCTCCAGCTTCGCCCCGATCTCCTCGGCGGGCACAGCGACATCGACGAGTCCGCTGGCAATAGCGCTCTGTGGCATGTCGGGATTGCGCGGCCCATAGCCGTCCGGCGCTTGCGCGACGGTAAACCCGCCCCGCTCCTTGATGGCCTTGGCGCCCAGGGTTCCATCGGAGTCGCCGCCCGACAGGATGACGCCAACGGCATATTCGCCCTGGTCTTCACCCAATGCAGCGAAGAAGATATCGATGGGCTTGCGCTCCTGGGTAAGCCCATTCGGCCGGCGCAGGTGCAGCACCCCCGATTCAATGGCCAATGTCACGTTTTGCGGCATCACATAGACGTGGTCGGGTTGAACCACCATGCCGTCCTCGATCACGATGACAGGCATCTCGGTGTAGCGGCTGATGACCTCGTGCAACAGGCTTTCGCGCTTGGGGCTGAGATGCGTGATGATGACGAAAGCCATACCAGGCTGACCGGTCACGCCCTTGAACAGACCTTCCATCGCGGGAATGCCGCCCGCGGACGCGCCTATGCCCACGATGGGAAATCTAGTCGATCGGGCAGTCACGGCATGTCCCCCTTTCGCCGACCCGACCTGAAATCCCCTCAAGGCCGGATCGGACAGGACACAACCATATAGCGCGCAAGACGGATGGAACAAGACGTCAGGGATGACGTTGAACCCGATATCAATGGTGGTTCAATGGCAAAACGATCTGCTGACATAAAACTCCCGACGCCGGTGGTATCAGGGGAGCCTGGATCGCTTGGAAGTTCCCATGCTGGGGCCGTCCCGGATCGCATGCTGGCGCTTACGAGACGGTTGCAGGCGGCCTTGGACGACAGAATTCGGAAGGCAAATCCGCTGCATTCTAACCTCCGTTCCAAGAAAGGATGACGACGTGCGCGACCTGCGGGGGCTGCATATTCTGATAGTCGAAGACGAATGGACGATGGCGGGGGATCTTGCGCGGTTTTTCAGCAATATGGGCGCCATCATCCTCGGTCCCGCTGCAACCGTCGAACAGGCATCCAAACACACCGGGACGGCTGAAGCTGCAATCCTCGACGTCAATCTCAATGGCCGACGCGTGTTTCCAATCGCCGATGAGTTGATGCGCCGGGGTGTCCCCTTCGTGTTCTTCAGTGGCGATGACGACATCGCCATTCCCGATCATCTCCGCTACGCTAGCAATTTGCGGAAATCCTCGGGCAGCCAGGCGGTGTTCAACGCGCTCTTTCCCCCGCAGGCATCTGGGCGGGCGACCCCCATGTCGGACCCCTCCGACGACGTCTTCGCGCTTTTGCCCAAACTGCGACTTGCGGCGCGCCTTTTGCTGGCAGACGTCGAGGCATCGGATCGGCTCGTCGAGAGGACGCTCGAGCAAGCGATCCGGGATGTCGACCGCAGACAGCTTGGTCAATCCACTGAAAACTGGCTCAACGGAATCATGCAAGAGATGGCGAAAACCCGCGGCGCAAAACTGATGCATTAGTTTGCCTTCCAAGAAAACTTGGCCGTTCAGATAGGCCACTTGACCGGCGTCATCAGCCCTTCTGATTGCGCTCGACGAACTTGTTGAAACGGCTGGCTTTCCCCTCACCGGTCTTGGCCTGATACAGAAAGGCCAGATCATTCTCGTCGAATATCCGGAAGAACTCGTCCCATTCGACGGGCTCGAATGCTTCCTCGGGCTCGCCGAAGTCGATCCGCAGGATGCCGCCCTCGCCTTTGGTGCGCACCACTGCCGGCCGGCCATCCCGCTCCTCGGCCCATTTGCGAATTTCGTCGTGGTTGGTGGTCGTTTGCGACTGAGACATTGAAATCTCCTTTGATCATCGGCGTTGCCACATGGGACACGCGGGCTGTCGGGCGTCCTAACAGCACAAGCACGTCAATGTTCCAGCACCGCGCCGTGCTCGCGCTGCGCCGGCTCCCAATGGGACCGACCAAAGGAACTTTGTTGAAGCAAGGGAACAAACCTTTTGCCGAAAAGTTCGGGGCGCCGAGGTTACTGGTTTGAGGAGTCGTCGTGAAACGCATATTGGTTACAGGAGGCTGCGGCTTCATCGGCCGGCATGTCGCACAGGAACTCGTCGAGCAGGATTATTCGGTTCGCATCCTCGATGCGCTGCTGGAGCAGGTGCATGCGGGCGAAGCCGTCGCGCTTCCCGCTGGAACCGAGCTGATCAAGGGCGACGTCCGCGACCGGGAGGCGGTCGCCAATGCGCTGGAAGGTGTCGACGCGGTCATTCATCTGGCGGCGGAAGTCGGCGTCGGACAATCGATGTACGAGATCGCGCGCTATGTCGGCGCCAACGATCTCGGCACCGCAACGCTGCTCGAGGCGCTGATCAAGCACCCGGTCGAACGGATCGTCGTCGCCTCGTCGATGAGCGTCTATGGCGAAGGGCTCTATGCAACGCCAGACGGCCGGCGTGTCGACAATGCTCGGCGCAAGGCGGGCGACATCAGGAGTGGGCAATGGGACCCACTGTCGCCAGAGGGAGACGCCCTCTCGCCGCTGCCGACGGACGAAGAAAAGCCGGTAGATCTCGCCTCCATCTATGCGCTGACAAAATACGCCCAGGAGCGCGCCGTGCTGATCTTCGGCGAGGCCTATGGCGTCGATGCGGTCGCGCTGCGCCTGTTCAATGTCTTCGGCGCCGGCCAGGCGTTATCCAATCCCTATACCGGCGTGCTTGCCAACTTCGCTTCGCGTCTCGCCAACGGCCAACGGCCAATGATCTTCGAGGATGGCGAACAGAAGCGCGATTTCGTCCATGTGCGTGACGTCGCCCGCGCCTTTCGCCTTGCTCTGCAGCAACGCCAGGCAAGGGGTCATGTCATCAACATCGGCAGCGGCCGCGCCTATGCGATCAGCGAAGTCGCGCGATTGCTGGCCGAAGCCATGGGGACACCGAACCGCTCGCCGGAACTGCTCGGCAAAGCCCGCTCCGGCGATATCCGGAACTGCTTCGCCGATATCTCCAAGGCCCGTGAGCTGCTCGGTTTCGAGCCGGTGCGGCAACTGGAGAATTCGCTCGGCGAGTTCGTTTCCTGGGTGCGTAACACGTCCGCCGTCGACCGCGGCGCCGACATGAAGCGCGAGCTCGAAGAACGTGGGTTGGTGTCATGAACACACGCAATCGACGCGACGCGCCGGTCGCCATCATCGGCGGCAGCGGCTTCATAGGATCGAACCTCGCCGACAGCCTGTTGTCGGATGGCGAACCGGTGCTGGTGATCGACAATCTCAGCCGTCCGGGCGTCCAGCAGAACCTTGAATGGCTGGCGCAAAAACACGGTGGTCGCCTCACGGTGGAGACGATCGACGTGCGGGACGCCAACGCACTGGCGCCTGTCTTGATGGTTTCCAGGGCAATTTTCCATCTGGCCGCGCAAACCGCCGTCACCACAAGCCTGGTCCAGCCGGGCGAGGATTTCGACATCAACCTTCGCGGAACGTTCAACGTTCTGGAGGCGGCGCGACTGAGCGGTGAGCGCATCCCTGTAATCTTTGCCAGCACCAACAAGGTCTATGGCAGCCTGCCCGACGTCGCGGTCCGCGAGGACGGCGATTGCTATGTGCCTTGCGACAGCGTCATCCAGGCGAACGGCATCGATGAGGCTCGGGGCCTGGACTTCTGCACGCCCTACGGTTGCTCCAAAGGCGCGGCGGATCAGTATGTGCTCGACTATGCCAAATCTTACGGCATGCCGACGGCGGTTCTGCGGATGAGCTGCATCTATGGACCGCGCCAGTTCGGAACCGAGGACCAGGGCTGGGTCGCACACTTCCTGCTCAGCGCGCTGACGGGACGCCCAATCACTATTTACGGCGACGGCAGGCAAGTGCGCGATATCCTGCATGTCTCCGATGCCGTCGCCGCCTACAGGGCCGTGCTCGATCGCATCGAGACCACCAAAGGCCAGGCATTCAATCTTGGCGGCGGCCCGGAAAATGCGGTCAGCCTGCGCAGGTTGTTGAGCGAAATCCGTAGCCTGACCGGCCATGATCTTTCAATCCGCCATGATGGGGAACGCACCGGCGACCAGCCCTTCTTCGTCGCCGACACCCGCAAGATCAAAACCGCGCTTGGCTGGATGGCCCATGTTTCATGGCGCGAAGGCATCCGCGACCTCGCCGACTGGCTGCAGCGCCATCGGCTCGAGCCTCGCTCTGAAGCCGTGAGGTACGTTGCATGAAAATCGCCCTGGTAAACCCGTCCTGGACGTATGACGACAGCATTTATTTCGGCTGCCGCCAACCGCATCTGCCGCTGGAACTCGGTTATTCGAAGGCCCTGCTCGAAGCCGCCGGACATGAGGTGCTGATGCTGGATGGGCAGTTGCAGAAGCTCGACAATTCCGGTCTCTGCGAGCGGGTGGCTGATTTCGCCCCGGCTATGACCGTCGTCAGTACCGCCCCGACCTATCTATTCTGGCGCTGCGCACCGCCGGAATTGCGTGTGCCGGCCGATTTCCTCAACCGTCTCGCCGGGCGCGGTGGACGCACGGTCGCGGTCGGGCCGCACGGCTCTGCAACGCCGGCGCCGACCTTGCGCAAGCTCGGCGTCGACATCGTCGTGCGCGGCGAATGCGAAGAAGTCGTCGAGCAACTTGCCCGGCGCGACGGTTGGAGCGCCGTGCCCTCAACCGCTTATCTGCGGGATGCCAGGGTTGTTTCGAACGGCGGCGTCCACGCCAGCTCGTTTGTCGATCATCCGCCGCTCGAATGGCCAGCGGACTGGATCGCAGCCCATTCGCATCACCATCACCGGTTTGACGACAGTCAGGTCGGGTTCGGCGCGGAAGTCGAGGCATCGCGCGGCTGTCCCTACAATTGCAGCTTCTGCGCCAAGATCGATTTCCGTGATGCCTATCGCCGTCGAAACCACGAAGCGGTGGTAGCGGAGATCGATCGGCTGATTGCCCAAGGTGTCGGCTACATCTACTTCATCGACGAGATCTTCCTGCCGCAAAAAGCGTTGCTGGAAGCCTTGGTCGATCGCGACGTGAAATTCGGCGTACAGACCCGCATCGATCTGTGGAAGCCCGAGCTGCTGGAATTGCTGGGCGCCGCGGGCTGCGTCTCCATCGAGGCCGGTCTCGAAAGCCTGACCGTCGAAGGCCGGGCGATGCTGGCCAAGCGCTGCCGGCTGGGGACCGAGGAACTCGCCGCGCTGCTCGTCGATGCCAGACGTCATGTTCCATTCGTCCAGGCCAATCTGATCGGCGTGGTCGAGGATGATCCCGCCCTGGTCGAGCACTGGCGAACCCACCTGATCGACCACGGCGTATGGGCCAACGAACCTGTGCCGCTTTACCCGTATCCGAGTTCGCCCAGCTACCGCGAGCTTTGGGGCGAACCCGACGACCTTGCCTGGGAACGCGCCCATGACCACTACCTCGCATCTTTCCAGAAATTCAGTGACATCCAGGAGAGGCGGCCGCGGCCGCTGGCGGAACTGGAGGCGACATGTTGCGGACACTGACGCCGCGCTCGCGGCGCATCCTGATGACCGTCGATGCCGTGGGTGGCGTATGGCGCTATGCGCTTGATCTGGCACGGGAACTTGTGAACGGTGGCGACAGCGTGGTGCTTGCCGGCCTCGGTCCGCAACCGTCGAGGCAGCAGGCCGAGGAGGCGGAGGCTTTCACGACGCTGATCTGGTTGAACACGCCGCCGGATTGGATGACCCGCGACGGCGGCGATCTCGACGCGCTGCCGCGGGAATTGCTTGCGCCCATGCGCGACCACGCCATCGACCTTGTCCATTTCAACGCGCCGACGCAGGCGGCGGGATTCGATGCGCCGTGCCCAGCCGTGGTGGTCTCCCATTCCTGCGTGACGACATGGTTCCACGCCGTCAGGAAACAGACAGTGGACGGCGCATGGGCCTGGCAGAAGGAGCGCAACAGGCGCGGCTTGGATCGGGCCGACGCAGTCATTGCGCCGAGCCGCAGCCACGCCGACATGCTTGAGACCTGCTACGGCCCGATCGCGCGCCTGCATGTTGTTGCAAATGGCGCCCGTCCCGTCCCGAATGCCGAAAAACGTCAACCACTCGTCTTCGCCGCGGCCCGCTGGTGGGACGAGGGCAAGAATGCGGCGGTGGTCGACCAGGCCGCGTCGCTGACGCAATGGCCCGTCTTTGTCGCCGGTTCGATGCACGGTCCGAACGGCGGGCATACCAGCTTCAGCTATGCTGTTCCTCTGGGAGCACTGCCCTCTCACGAGGTGCGCTCCTTGATGGCGCGCGCCGGTATTTTCGTGTCGCCATCGATCTATGAGCCATTCGGTCTGGCCGCGCTGGAAGCTGCCATGTCGGCAACGCCACTGGTGCTTTCCGACATCGCAACCTATCGCGAACTATGGGACGGGGCCGCGATGTTCTTTGATGCGCGCAATCCGCACGACCTCGCTGCCTGCCTCAATCGTCTCTCCAGCGACGCCGAATTCAGGCGGGAGCTCGGCCAGGCAGCCATGCGACGGAGCCGCCGGTTTACACTGGTCAGGCAAGCGGCGGCCATGCGAGGCGTCTACGACAAGGCGGCCCTGGCCATGGCGGGGCGCTGACCATGCGCTTTCTGTTCTACACCCACTCGGTCGTTTCCGACTGGAACCACGGCAATGCCCATTTCCTGCGCGGTATCATGCGGGAACTGATCGCGCGCCGGCACCAGGCGGTGGCGCTGGAGCCGGCGGACGGTTGGAGCCGTTCGAACCTGCTGGCCGAGAAGGGACCCTTCGCCATCGAACGCTTCCGCAAGGATTTCCCAGAACTGATGCCGGTGACCTATGATGCCGGGTTCGATCACGAAGCCTGGATCGCTGAGGCCGACGTCGTGATCGTTCATGAGTGGACGGATCCGGAGCTTGTCGCACGCATCGGCCGTGCCCGGGCCGCTGGCGGCAACTTCATCCTTCTGTTTCATGACACCCACCACCGGGCCGTATCGGCGACCGAGGCAATCTCGGCGCTGCGGTTGGAGCACTATGACGGCGTTCTCGCCTTTGGCGAGGCCTTGCGCGAGAGCTATCTGCGCGCCGGCTGGGGCAAGCGCGTCTTCACCTGGCATGAAGCCGCGGACGATCGTCTGTTCAAGCCGCACCCGGAGATCCACGTCACGTCCGATCTGGTCTGGATTGGAAACTGGGGCGACGATGAACGAACCGTCGAACTCAGGGAGTTTCTGATCAAGCCGGTCCGCGATCTCGGCCTCGAGGCCACGGTGCACGGCGTCCGCTATCCCAAGCCGGCGCTCACGGACCTAGCCGCCGCCGGACTGCGCTATGACGGATGGATCGCCAATGCCGACGTGCCGAAGGCGTTCGCCGCGCATCGTGTCACCGTCCACATCCCACGGCGCCCCTATCGTGAGGGTTTGCCCGGAATTCCGACGATCCGCATGTTCGAGGCGCTCGCCTGCGGCATTCCGCTGATTTCAGCACCATGGTCCGATGTCGAGCAGCTGTTCAGGCCCGGCGTCGACTTTCTGTTTGCCCACAATGGCTCGCAAATGCGGCAACACCTGCGGGCGGTATTGGCCGATGCGGATTTCGCGGCTTCCCTGGTGACTTCGGGTCTCGAGACCATCCGCTCGCGGCACACCTGCTCGCACCGCGTCGACGAGTTGTTCGGCGTGCTCACGGAATGCACAGCCGAACACACCATCAACAAGACCACCGCAAAGGAAGCCGCCGCATGAAGATGGCATTCTACGGATCGAGCCTCTTGTCGTCCTACTGGAACGGTGCCGCGACTTACTATCGCGGGTTGCTGAAGGCGCTTTCCCAATTGGGCTACGAAATCACCTTCTATGAGCCCGACGTCTACGACCGGCAGAAGAACCGCGACATCGAGGCGCCTGACTGGTGCACTGTGGTCGTATATGAAGCGACCCAGCACGCACTGATGCAGGTCGCGGCACGCGCCGCCAGCGCCGACATCGTCGTCAAGGCGAGTGGCGTCGGTTTCGAGGACGAGGCGCTGCTGCGCGCCGTCCTCGACCACGCCCGCAGCGACGCGCTGGTGGTATTCTGGGACGTGGACGCTCCAGCAACCCTTGCCCAGCTGCGCGACGAACCGGACCATCCGCTCCATGGCGCCCTGCAAGAAATCGACCTTGTGCTGACCTATGGCGGCGGCGACCCCGTCGTCTGGGCCTACCGTGCCATGGGGGCGAACGAATGCGTGCCGATCTACAATGCGCTCGATCCCCAAACGCATCACCCGGTCGCCAGCAATGCGCGTTTCGCTTGCGATCTGGCGTTCCTGGGCAACCGGCTGCCGGATCGTGAGGCACGCGTCGAAGCGTTCTTCCTCGATCCCGCAAGCCAGCTTCCGAAACAGCGTTTTCTGCTCGGCGGATCTGGCTGGGGGGACAAGCCGCTTCCCGCCAACGTCGGCTGGCTTGGTCACGTTGGCACCCGCGATCATAATGCCTTCAACGTCACACCCAAGGCAGTGCTGAACATCAGCCGCGACAGCATGGCCGTAAACGGTTTTTCACCGGCCACGCGTGTCTTCGAGGCGGCTGGCGCCGGTGCCTGCCTCATCACCGACGCATGGCTGGGCGTGGAACTGTTCCTGAAACCAGGCGAGGAGATCCTGGTGGCACGCGACGGCGGCGATGTCGCCGAGATCATGCGCTCGCTGACCTCCAGTCGTGCAAAAGCAATCGGCCAGGCCGCACTTTGCCGCGTGCTGGCCGACCATACCTACGCGCTGCGGGCGGACGTGGCCGATGCCGTCTTCAAACGTCATTTCGAGCAGGGGACCGTGGAGGCAGCGGAATGACCAAGCAATTGAACATCGTCTTTCTCGGCCTGTCGCTGTCCTCGTCTTGGGGAAACGGCCACGCCACGACGTTTCGAGGCCTGCTGAAAGGTCTGCACGAACTCGGCCACCGCGTGACCTTTCTGGAGCGCGACGTGCCGTGGTACGCCAACCACCGCGATCTGCGAGATCCGGATTTCTGCGCCTTGCGCTACTACGAAACCACTGCGGAGTTGCAACGCGACTACGCCCGGTGCCTGGAGCAGGCCGACATCGTCGTCATCGGCTCCTTCGTGCCGGAAGGGCGCGTGGTCATCGACATCGTCGCTTCATTTTGCAAGGGGCGCTTCTGCTTCTACGACATCGACACACCGGTGACCGTGGCGCAGCTTTCGGCCGATGATTGCGATTATCTGAGCTGGCGGCAGATTCCGTATTTCGATGTCTACTTCTCGTTCACCGGCGGGCCGATGCTTGGCCATCTGGTGGAGGAGTTCGGCGCGCGCCGAGCCGAACCGCTCTACTGCTCGGCCGACCCGGAACGGCATCACCGGACCGGCGATCCGATCCGCTGGGATCTCGGCTATCTCGGCACCTACAGCGCGGATCGGCAGGCAACGCTGAACGCGCTGCTGCTCGAACCCGCACGGCATATGCCGGACCGCCGTTTCGTCGTAGCGGGCTCGCAATACCCCTCCGACATCACCTGGCCGGACAATGTCGAACGCATCGAACATTTGCCGCCGGCCGATCATGCCGCGTTCTACAGCCGTCAGCGCTACACGCTGAACGTCACACGCAGTTCCATGATCGCTGCCGGATGGTCGCCCAGTGTGCGCCTGTTCGAAGCGGCTGCTTGCGGCACGCCCATCATCAGCGATCGCTGGCCGGGGCTCGACAGCTTCTTTCCCGCATCGGCGATCCACACCGCCGGAGAAACGGACGCTGTCGTCGAGATCCTCTTCGGTGAGTCCGAGCGCACACGCCGGGCCATGGCCCGCCGGGCCCGCGAACGCGTCCTCGCATCCCACACCGGTGCGGCCAGGGCCCGCGAATTCGTGGCGGCGTTGACACAGCCAAGGGCGGCGGCCCTCGATTTCGACATCGGAAGCGCAGCATGACCGGCATACAGGAGAAAACGACGATGCGACAAAAAAGAAACGCGCAAAGGGCAAAGGCAGTGCTTGTTGCCGGCGGTGCGGGATTCCTCGGTTCGCATCTTTGCGAAGCATTGCTCCGCGACGGCTGGCGCGTGATCTGCGCCGACAATTTTCTGACTGGGCGCATGGAGAACATCATCTCGATCATGGACCAGCCGGGTTTCCGATTGATCGAGCAGGACATCTGCCGGCCATTGGATCTCGGCGAGCCCGTGGAGCGTATCTTCAATCTGGCATGCGCTGCCTCGCCGCCGCGTTACCAGGCCGACCCGATCCACACCACGCGAACCTGTGTGATCGGCACGCTCAACCTGCTTGAACTCGCTGTCCACAATAACGCGCGGCTGCTGCAGGCCTCGACGAGCGAAGTGTATGGCGATCCGGAGCAACATCCTCAGAAGGAGGACTATGTTGGCCATGTGAACTGCACCGGCCCACGCGCCTGCTACGACGAGGGCAAGCGCACCGCCGAAACGCTTTGCTTCGATTATCTGAGAGCCGGCAAAGCCGACGTGCGCGTCGCGCGCATCTTCAACACCTACGGTCCGAGAATGGATCCGGCGGACGGCCGCATCGTCTCGAACCTGATCATGCAGGCGCTCGAGAAACGTCCTCTGACGATCTTCGGCGACGGCTTGCAGACGCGATCCTTCTGCTACGTCTCCGATCAGATCGATGGATTGAGGCGCCTGATGGATATCGATCCCAATCCGGGCAAACCGGTCAATCTGGGCAATCCCGGAGAATTCACCATCGTGCGACTGGCGGCGCTGGTGAAGGCGATGACCGGCACCAAATCGGACCTGAGATTTCTGCCGCTGCCGCAAGACGATCCTCGGCGCAGGCAGCCCGATATTTCGCGTGCAAAAGCGCTGCTCGGCTGGACACCGAAGGTGCCCCTCAACGAAGGGCTCAAGCTGACGATCGATTATTTCGCGGCGCTCGAAGGCAGTCGCATCGGCGATCAGATGACAGGCTTTGCCAAAAGAGCGAGGCCCGCATCCGGCGGGCTGCAGAACCTTCCGGCATAATGCGAGCCGGCGGTCGAATCTTTCCCCAGATCGTGCGGAACATCCGCCCAAGCTTGTGGTTTGGCGGGAGGACCCGATACGGAGGATCATCCTCATGCAACCCAAGCGACCCGCGAGGGATATCGACCAGATGGCCGAACGCGAGACGGCTGCCTATCTGCGGCGCGCCTCGATCACCTATCTCGAGTGCTGCGTCAGCCTGATGATGACGCATCTCCAGCGGGAGGAAGTGGCCACTATTCTCGAGCAGGAAGCAGACATGTTGCGAAGGCTGGACTGATCGGAACGATCATGCCCGGCATTCGTCCAGGAACCGTCTCAGTCGCATCCTATATCGGTCTGCCGTCGCGGCCAGCCTTGCTTTTTCCCGGCCATTTTCGGATTGCGCAGCCGTGCTCCAGAGCCCGAGCTGGAATGCCAAATAGCACGGTTCGAAAAAGCCGATGTGGCCGTTGTCGATGGCAAGCTTCATTCCTTGGACCAGGGTCCTCACATCGCTGTCGGATAGCCCGTACTCGACACGGGCGCCGGCAATGTCCCACTCAATCGGCTGGCAGCCGATCAAATCGTGTGCCCGGCAATGGTCGACAGCATCTGTCTTGAGCACCCTGCCGTCGGCACGAACGAGAAACTCCCACGGTTGTAGCTTTCCGTCGATTTCAACCCGCTGAAGCACATGCGCGGGAGTTTTTTTCGCGAGCCAACCGCGCAACGTCGCCGCGCGTTTTTCGCCCAGGGCTTCCGACGCATTGGAAACAGCCATCTCCGCGAGTGCAAGCAATGATGCACCCGGTTCGCAAGTTCGAAGATTAAGCGCACGCCAGGCCAGGTAATTTGTGAACTCCGCGATCAGCCTTTCCTTGGGCAGCGGCGCCTGATCCATCGTGGTGCCGTCAATCCACCGTTCAACCAGAAAGCCATGGCAAAGCGCGACAACTTGCGATCCGAACCCGGCTTCATGCAACATCGCCGCGGCTCGTTTCTTGCGCAGTCCGGTTTCGCCGAGGCCGGCAAATTTGACGAGCCAGCGGTCACGCCCGGCGGACGCAAGGAATTTGCGCCGCTCGGTACCGCGTGGGCTCGGCGGCCAGCGCCCTTCGTCGGTGTAGTGGGCGGCCCGCCACTCGCCACCAGATAGCTCGGTCAGGCTTAATTCCGGCCTGCCGACCGCCTCGGCCACCCAGTCGCGCAACGTGGGAATTTTCGAGCTTTCGGAGAAGGTGCATTCAAACGCCGTCGCCACATGCTTCGGACAGCGCGACCATGTCTCCCGAGCCTCCCGCGACGCTTCGATGCCCGGGCCGCCTGAATGGCTGGGAAACAGGTGAATGCGGTCCGTATCGATACCCAGTTCACGCAGCCACACGATAACGGCATGCATCGAACTGCCGGACAGGCCAGGACCCTCGTCGACAACGGCGAAACGCGCCGATGGATTGTTCATCCAAGTGGCGATCGACCGCGGATCGGCGTTGATATGCCTGCGGAAGGGATGGCCGATCGGGCGAACGCTGAATGGCGCCGCCGCGCCAATCGAGGCCGCCACCATAGCTGCCAGTCCAAGGCCAATGCTGCGGACGCCGATCACGCATGTGTTCGCATCGAGACCCGACTTCTGCGCCGCGTCCAAATAGCTTTCGGGATAAAGCGCATAATGCGCATAACCCTCGGCAGAGCCGGTCAGAACCTCGGCCTGGCAGTCGAGCCCGGCCAGCAGTTTGAGAAGTCCCGGGTCGATGCCACCGCCGACGTCGAAACCGCTTCGCCACGACTTCGCCACCTCTGCCGCAAGTCCGACCAGCAACCTCGCGCCTTGCTGTTGTCGCGGCGAAAAGATGTCGATGCCGCTGGTTTCGAAGTCGACATCGGCAAGCGCCTGAACCAGCTCCGACACGCTGATGAACAGTCCGACCAATGCAGCGTGGCGTCGGACGCCATAAGACATCCGATCCAGGCTTTCGGCCATTTCACTTGCTGCTTCGCGAAGCTGTTGTGCGTTCTGCGTCTGCTTGTGGTCGCCGTAGACGATCATCGGTCGGTTTTCCAATGCTTGCCGTGCGGCAACGCATCGAATGCAGCTTCGATCCATGCTGTCTCGCGCAATTTTTCGATGGGCGGAGGAACATTCCGGCACGCTGATGGTTCGGCGCCAGGAACTTACCTTTGAACAACATAGGGTGGCGGTTTCGTGGGATCGAAAAAGGTTCGTGTTGGTATCGTTGGTGTCGGCAACTGCGCATCCTCCCTCGTGCAGGGCCTCTCCTTTTACCGTCACGCGAAAAGCAACGAACCAATCCCTGGGCTGATGCATGCCGACCTCGGCGGCTACCATGTCGACGACATCGAGATTGTCTGCGCATTCGATGTCGCCAGGAGCAAAGTTGGCCTCGACGTCGCGGAAGCGATCTACGCCGCCCCCAACAACACGTTCCGCTTTGCCGACGCGTTGACAACCGGCGTTCGCGTCGAGCGCGGACCGACGCTGGACGGGATCGGCAAATATTTGCGTGACGAGATTGAAGAAGCTCCGGAGCCGGTTGCCAATGTCAGCGAGATCCTGCGCGACAGCAACGCTGACGTGCTGGTTTCCTACCTGCCGGTGGGTTCCGAGGAGGCGACCTGCTTCTATGCCGAATGCGCACTCGAGGCCGGCTGCGCCTTCGTCAATTGCATACCCGTTTTCATCGCCTCACGTCCGGAATGGCGCCGGCGCTTTGAGCAGCGAGGACTGCCGCTGGTCGGCGACGATATCAAGAGCCAGGTCGGCGCGACCATCGTGCACCGGTTGCTGGCCAATCTCTTTCGCGAACGCGGCGTGCGCATCGACCGCACCTATCAGCTGAATTTCGGCGGCAACACCGATTTTCTCAACATGCTGGAACGCGAGCGGCTGGAATCGAAGAAAATCTCGAAGACACAGTCCGTGGCCAGCCAGTTCGATGTTCCCCTGGAGCCGGGCAATATCCATGTCGGCCCGAGCGACCATGTGCCTTGGCTCACCGATCGCAAATGGGCCTATATAAGGGTGGAAGGCACGACTTTCGGCGGCGTGCCGCTCAATGCCGAACTCAAGCTGGAAGTCTGGGATTCTCCAAATTCAGCCGGCGTGGTGATCGATGCGGTACGCTGCGCCAAGCTGGCGCTCGATCGCGGCATAGCCGGTGCCCTGACCGGTCCCTGCAGCTATTTCATGAAGTCGCCTCCCGAACAGTTCACCGACGCCGAAGCGCGGCAGCGCACGCTTGCGTTCATCGCCGGCAAGGACGAGCCTTTGCTCGATGCCGCAGAATGACGACGACCTTCTTTCTGATCCGCCATGCGGCACACGACAATGTCGGCTCTTATCTTGCAGGCCGGATGGACGGCGTTTGCCTCGGCGATGCCGGCAAGGCACAGGCAGCGCAGCTTGGCGGCCGCATGGCCCGGGAGCCTATCGTCGCGATCCTGTGCAGCCCGCGTGAGCGTACGCGAGAGACGGCGCTGCCAATCGCGCTAGCCTGCAGTGTCGGGGAAATCGCGATCTGCGCCGAACTCGACGAGATCGACTTCGGCGACTGGTCGGGAAAGACTTTCGATGAGCTGAATGGCGACGCCAGTTGGCGAGCCTGGAATGACCAGCGGCAGGAGGCAAGGACACCGAGTGGCGAGACCATGCAGGATGTCCAGCAACGCATTGTGTCGCTGATGGCCGCGGTCCGCGAGCGGCATCAGAACCAATGCGTCGCCCTGGTCAGCCATGCCGATGTGATCAAGGTCGCGGTCTGCACCGTCCTTGGCTTGCCGGCCGGCGACTGCTTTCGCTTCGACATCGATCCCGCCTCGATCACGACGATCGTATCGGGGGACTGGGGGGCGAAGCTGATCCGATTGAACGAAGTTGCCTGACGAGGATTTGCCGGATGCAGATGGTCATTTTCGGTCTTACCGTCACGTCTTCATGGGGTAACGGCCATGCCACTTTATGGAGGGGACTGATCAGAGCCCTCGCCCGGCGCGGCTGGTCCGTTACCTTCTTCGAACGCGACACACCCTACTATGCCGGAACGCGCGATCTCGATCATCTGGACGGCGGCAACGTCGTGCTCTACCCGGACTGGGAGGACATCCGCCGGGTCGCGGAGCAAACGATCAAACGATCGGATGTCGTGATCGTCACCTCTTATTGTCCCGACGCGGTGGACGCCTCGCGGCTGGCGCAGCAGGCAGGCCGCGGAGTGCGTGTCTTCTACGATCTGGACACTCCGGTCACGCTTGCCCGCATCGAACAAGGTGAGCGTCCACCCTATTTCGGCCCCGAGGGTCTTGCGGATTTCGATCTCGTCCTGAGTTACACAGGCGGCCCGGCGATCGACGCGCTGAAGTCGGTGCTGGGTGCGCACCACGTGGTGCCGCTCTATGGGCATGTCGATCCCGACCAACACCGGCCGGCAGCGCCGCGAGCCGATTTCAGGGCCGATTTGTCCTATCTCGGAACCTATGCGCCAGATCGCCAGGCAGCAGTCGAAAATCTGCTGGTTCGCCCAGCTGCGCGCTTGCCGGACCAGCGCTTCGTCATCGGCGGCGCACAATACCCGCAGGAATTCCCGTGGAGCGACAACATCTTCTTCGTCAGGCACCTTCCGCCGGCCGACCATCCGGCGTTTTTCTCATCCTCTCGTCTGACGCTGAATGTCACCCGCGAGGCGATGGCGCAAAAGGGCTGGTGCCCTTCAGGTCGGTTGTTTGAAGCTGCGGCATGTGGAGTGCCGATCATAACCGACACCTGGCCGGGCCTAAGCAGCTTCTTCGAACCCGGCAGCGAGATCCTGCTGGCCCACGACACCGATGACGTCGTCGCGGCGCTCGCCTTACCCGCAGGAGAACTCGATGCCATCAAAACCCGAGCGCGCGAACGGGTTCTCGACGAACACACCTCTGCCCGGCGCGCGGCGGAGCTGGACCACATTCTAAACGACGCCTTTCAAAGATCTCCCGGCGAACCGATGATGGAAGCAGTCTGATGTTGGGCATCGTGCCCGCTGCCGGGCGCGGCAGCCGCATTCAGCCGCTCGGCTTCTCCAAAGAGCTGCTGCCGGTCGGCAGTCGGATCGATGGGCAGACCGAGCGTCCCTGCGCCGTGAGCGAGTATCTGGTGCGGCGGATGGTGCGCGCCGGCGTCGACAAGATCTGCTTCATCATTGGATCGGGCAAATCCGACATCCTCGAATATTACGCCGCCGGCTATGGTGACGCCGCGGCTCTCTTCGTGATGCAGCCCAATCCGGTTGGGCTTTGCGATGCGATTTTTCGGGCAGCTCCTCTCGTCGCGCCCAATGAGGTCGTCCTGGTCGGCCTTCCCGACACGATCTGGTTTCCCGAGGATGGCTTCTGTCATTTGCCTGACGATCAGCTTTCATTTCTGCTCTTCCCGGTGGATCGTCCGGAATTCTTCGACGCCGTCATTGTCGATGACCACGAGCGCGTGATCGAAATCCAGGTCAAGCAACAGGATGCCGGCACGAACTGGGTTTGGGGTGCGTTCAAGATGCCGGGCCAGATTCTGCATCAGCTTGCGGCACTCTGGCGCGAGCGGGAATGCCGTGACGAATATATCGGCACGTTGGTCAACGCCTACCTTGCGGCCGGAGGTCAAGCCTCCGGCGTCAAGGCTGGGTCCGCCTATGTCGATGTCGGCACGTTCAATGGCTATCGCACGGCTCTGCGGCTGCTCGAGGACGGCGCCGCACCCGTCCATCACCAAACCGCCACGATTATGCCAGGTGCCCGTTCGCATGTGCCTGTCGTTCCCGGCGAAGGAGCCTGATCATGCTGCATTCCCATGCCGAAATCCGCCGCCGTATCGATGCTCTCGGCCCATGGTTCCACAACATGGAACTGGCGGGTGTCGAAACCGCTCCCAACCATTTTCTCGGCAATTATCCGCTGATCAAATGGCGCAAATTCGCCGAGGCCATTCCCGCGGATCTGACAGGCAAGACGGTGTTGGATATCGGCTGCAATGCCGGTTTCTATTCCATAGAGATGAAACGGCGAGGTGCTGCCCGTGTCCTCGGCATCGATTTCGATGAGGCCTATCTGGCGCAGGCCCGCTTTGCCGCCGAGATCGCCAATTGCGAAATCGAATTCCAGAAACTTTCGGTCTACGACGTCGGCGCCCTGCGCGAAACATTCGATGTCGTGCTGTTCATGGGAGTGCTTTATCACTTGCGCCACCCCTTGCTCGCGCTCGACCTTATCCGTGAGCATGTCGCCGGTGACCTGATGATCTTCCAGTCCATGCAGCGCGGCAGCACAGATCTGCCGGAGATGGAAGAGAACTATCATTTCTGGACGCATGACCTGTTCGAGCGGCCGGAATTTCCCAAGCTCCATTTCATCGAGCACCGCTATGCCGATGACCCGACCAACTGGTGGATACCCAACCGCGCCTGCACCGAAGCGATGCTGCGCAGCGCCGGATTTGAAATCGTCCTGCATCCGGAGCAGGAGGTCTATTTCTGCCGCACCGCCGGCGACCCGGCCAGTGGCGGTCCCGTCTACCCCTCGAAAGGACAGCGCCATGATTGAAGCCGCGATGATCTGGAACGAGCCCAACAACAAATCGCATTGGGATCCCGAGCTCGACCCTGATTGGAGCCGCTTTGCCAGGATGGCGATCCTGTCGGCGGACGCAATCGCATCTGAAAACCCGGCTTTGACCAAAGTGCTCGGCGGCATCTCGCCGATAGATCCGGGGTTCATCACCCGGATGAAGGAATTCGGCGTGCTGGACCATGTCGACGCCGTCGCCGTGCACGGCTTTCCCCTCGACTGGAACCTGTGGCAGATCCAGGAATGGCCGCAGAAGATCGGCGAGATCGCGACCGTCACCGACCTTCCCATCTGGGTCAGCGAAGTCGGCGTATCGACCTTCGGCGCCGAGGAAATCCAAGTCTGGGGGCTCAAGCGCACAGCTGAATTGCTGCTCGGCAATGCACCACGCATCCAGTGGTACAGCCTCTATGATCTTCCGCGTGAATGGGAAGCAACGACGCGGCACCGCGAAGCCGAGGGCTCGTCTTATTACCGGCATTTCCATATGGGGCTGCTGCGCCAGGACGGCACGCCAAAGCCCGCGCTGGAGGAATTCCTGCGCCATGCACCCGCAATGGGCCTGGTGCAGTGGTTTCATTTCGAAGACCCGCGGCTGGACGATGCGGTCGCCTGGATGAAGCGGCTGGGTGTCACCAATATGCGTACCGGGCTTTCCTGGGCGGACAGCTTTCGGCCGAATGCGCTGGACTGGTTCGACCGGCAGATGGAAGCACTCGCCGATTTCGATGTGACGGTCACCTTCTGCTTCACACCTCAGCACCGCGGAATGATGCCCCACCACACCAGCCCCCCCCTGGTGCCGGAGGAGTTCGCGGAATTCTGTTCAACCATGATCCGCCGCTATGCGCCTGGCATGACATCCGCCTCGCTCCCCACGCAGCGGGCCTCGGCCGCGTGAAATGTCATGGTGCCTATGCATCAGATGCCGGGCTCCGCGACGCCGTTGACAGGTGGAGATGCGGCGCAGGGCAACGAGACGCGACCGGCCGCGACGCTCACCGTCCTCAATGTCGCCTACCCTCTCGCACCCGTCGGCCCCGACGCTGTCGGCGGTGCCGAACAGGTTCTGTCGATGCTCGATCGGGCACTGGTTCAGGCCGGTCATCGATCTATCGTCATTGGCTGCCGAGGCTCCAGAACGAGCGGCACGCTTGTGGAAATACCGGCCGAAAACGGCGTACTCGACGAGGCGGCGAAGAGCCGCGCCCAACAGGCCCATCGCGACGCGATCGCGGCTGCCCGCGCCCGATGGCCCATCGACGTGGTTCATCTGCACGGCATTGATTTCGACGCTTATCTGCCCGACGATGGTCCGACCTTGGTGACCCTCCACCTGCCATTGGATTGGTATCCGGCCGCGGCATTGCGCCCGACGCGCGGTGACCTCTGGCTCCATGCGGTCTCGACCAGCCAGCAGAAAACCGCGCCATCAGGCGCCAGGCTGGCGGCGCCGATTCCAAACGGCGTTGACATCGAAGCACTGACCCTGCTGCAGCCGAAGCGCGACTTTGCCCTTGTTCTAAGCCGGGTTTGCCCGGAAAAGGGCGTCCACCTGGCGCTCGACGCAGCCAAACAGGCAGATGTGCCGCTGGTCATCGGCGGCAAGGTCTATCCCTATGAAACGCATACGCGGTACTTTCGCGATGAGGTCCAATCTCGCCTCGATGGCCGCCGCCGCTTCCTTGGCCCGCTCGGCTTCACCGCCAAGCGACGCATTCTCAACGCAGCGCGCTGTCTGGTCATTCCGAGCCTCGCAGCCGAGACCAGCTCGCTTGTGGCCATGGAGGCCCTCGCCTGCGGTACCCCGGTAGTCGCCTTTCCAAATGGTGCGCTTCCCGATGTCATAGAGCACGGCAGGACGGGCTTTCTCGTCGACACGGTCGATGAGATGGCCCAAGCCATTCTTGCGGCGTCCAGCTTGGATGCCGAGACATGCAGGGCCGAAGCGCGACGGCGGTTTTCGCTGGAACGGATGATCTCGTCTTACATGGACGCCTATCAGACGCTGGCACAGCTTGGCAGTGGTCGCCGGCGCTTCGCCGCGGTGCCGTGAGTAAAGCTGTGCTGCGCAGCGAAATCATCGGTGACCTCGCACAATTCGACGCCTTGACGCCGCACTGGTGGAAACTGTGGCAGCAGAGTCCCTCGGCGACGCCGTTTCAATCTCCCGCCTGGCTGGTGCCATGGTGGCACGCATTCGCACCCGGTGAACTGGCGACGGTCGCGGTATGGCGCGGCGGCGATCTGGTCGGGCTGGCGCCGCTCTATCTTGAGCATGGGACCGCCGGTTCGAAGCTGCTTCCGGTCGGCATTTCGCTCAGCGACTACCTGGACATTCTGGCTGTCCCTGGGATCGAAGCCGAGGTCGTCGCCATTGTCGCCGAGTCGATCCTCTCGATCGGGTGGGTGCAATGGATCTTGTCGGACTTGCCGCAGGACAGCGTCGCCCTTGCGATGACGCATCCCGAGATGGATTGGCCGACCGCCCATGCCGCCTGCCCCGTGCTCGCCCTCGCCGGCGACGAAACGCTTGCAGGCTGCGTCCCCGCAAGACGCAGACGCCAGTTGCGTCGGGCGCGTCAAGCCGCATCAAGATGCGGCCGGATCGCGCTGTCGTCGGCGAGCGGCAGTCCGCAAACCTTCCTCGATCAATTGATCCGCCTGCACAATATGCGCTGGGCCGAACAAGGAGGCGGTGTGTTGGCCAACGCCGCCGTCGAGCAATTCCATCGGCTCTCACTTCCCGTGCTCGATGCTCACGGTCTGGTGCGATGCTGGCTGTTCGCGATCGATGGCGGGACCGTCGGCGCCTATTACGGATTTCACCACCGCGGCCGTGCCTATGCTTACCTCGGTGGCTTCGACCCTGCTTATGCCGAGGAGAGCCCAGGCGCGATCCTGATTGGCCACGCAATCGCGGAAGCGATCCGCGAAGATGCGCGCGAGTTCGATTTCCTGCGCGGCCAGGAGGCCTATAAATATGGCTGGGGCGCCGTCGACAGGTGGACGACGCGCAGGATCTGGACGCGGAGTTGATGCATGAGTGTAACCGCACCGAAAGCCGCCCAGCGCCCGACATCGGTCAGGCTGGCGGTTGAAGACTGCGTGGCCGATGGCATTTGCGCCGAAGGCGTTCTCGTCAGACTGGCGCTCCACCTGCCGCCCACAATTGGAGCGGCGGAATTGGCGGAGGTCGTGCTGAAGGTCCAGCCGGCGGATGCCGGCGACGCAGCAAGGCTGCGAAAGGTCGCCGGACTGCTGCGCTGCAAGCCAGACGTCTTCGCCATGTTGCAGGCAACGGGTGGCGCCGTTCGGCATGAGCGCGATGAGGATGAGACGAATGTCGCTGTCGTCAGGCGGCTGGCCTCCAGCTTCGATGCCGCGGCAGCGATTTCGGGAGCCGCGAGTGTCCAACTGGCATCCCTCGGCGATGAGGCAAGGCTCACAGCCACGACCAACGAAATCGTTGCATGGCTGGAATCGCGAGAATTCACCGGAAGGGAACGGAGCATCCTCGACATCGGTTGCGGCATCGGCCGTTTCGAGCGTGCGCTGTGCAAATCCTTCAAGCGGATGGTCGGCATCGACATATCGCCGCGGATGATCTCCATCGCCTCCGAGCAATGCGCCGCGCTCGGCAATGTCGAGTTGCGACAAACCTCCGGTCTCGATCTGTCCGAATTCGCCGATGCCAGTTTCGATTGCGTGCTGGCGGTGGACAGCTTTCCCTATCTGGTTCTGGCCGGCATGGCTGATCGGCATTTCGACGAAATTGCGCGCGTTCTGAAACGGCCGGGCTGGCTCGCCTTGCTGAACTATTCCTATCGCGGATCACTTCTCTCAGACCGCGATGACATCGGCCGTCTGGCGCAAGCTCATCAATTGCGGGTCCTCATCGACGGCGAGAAGCCGTTTCGGTCGTGGGATGGCGACGCCTTTCTGCTCGCTGGGTGAAGCGGAACATTACAGCGCGATGCCAGTTCGGACGTCGAACAACGGGCACCGACGAGTGTCCCCGATTCGAAGGAGGATATCATGGCATCCGGCGGTAAAAAACATTTCGGCCGCAGCAGCCGGGCAAGAGTGCCGACGCCGGCGCGGTGACCTCCCCGGAGAAGGACGAGATCGAAGAAAACGCGGTCTTGTCGAATCGCGACAAGAAGCAGCATGGCCAGGAGCGCGGGCAGGACGGCAATCGGATCAAGTCCGATCAATATCCGGGTCGCGCCGCTGACCGATTGCCTAAGGACTGAACGCCACCGCAGCGCGTCCATGGCCCGCGGCGACGAAGGAGCGGCAAGGAAATAAACCTGTGCAAGGGGCCGCTGGTGAGCTTCTTGGCGGTGACACCGCCTTGTAATGCAAGGCGCTTACCACCACACTAGGATCAAGGGACCGCTATCAAGAGAATGTGATGTCTCGTTCGAGCGACGATACCGCGGATCCGCATGTCGAGATGGCTCTGGATCAGGAGATTGCTTCCCTGCTGGCCGCCATAGAGCAGGAAAAAATTCCAGATCGCCTGACCGAGCTGGCGATCGAATTGCAAAACGCGCTCGTCGAGAAACGTCGACGCGACGTGAAGAACTGACTATCTGCGGCCGTCGACCTCGACATTGAGCTGACCATCCGACAGCTGGTTTCGTCTTTCCATCAATGTCTGCAGCGAACTCTCCCCCAGGAATTCAAGGATGTTGGCGCGCGCACGGTTCAGGCGGCTTTTGACCGTCCCGACCGCGCAACCGCATATGTCGGCGGTTTCCTCGTAGCTCACTCCCAAAACGCCGATCAGCATCAGGACCTCGCGTTGGTGTTCAGGCAGCCTTTGAATGGCGCCGTGAACTTCCCTGCTCTGAACCGTCCATTCCTGGGTAGCTTCCGAAATTGGCCTCGAAGACGCGCAATCGAGCAGGCCGGGCGCCTCCCGGGCAGCGATCTTGACCCGGGTGTAATAAGTGTTGCGCATGATGGTGAAGAGCCACGACTTCATGCGCGTACCGGGTTCGAACTTGTCGATGTTGGCGAGACCCTTGGTCAGTGTCTCCTGCACGAGATCGTCGGCGTCGTCAGGGACGCGGCAGAAGGTGCGCGCGAATGCCCGCAGGGCAGGTATCAGGTCAACGATGGAAACTTCATTGGTTTCCTGGTCGGCCAAAAGGCAGCCTCCGGATGACAATGGTCCAGCTCCCAGAAGAAAGAGTGTGTGAACGCAGCCCCAGCTAAATGCATGGAAGTTTGGTTCGTTCCTCGTGCTGGAGACAACTCTTCATAAATTCTGCGCAGGCGGAGATATCTGTCATCCGATCGGCGCGCACCATCGCCGCAGCAGTCTCCACAGCGTCCATTTTTTACGGGAACAAAGCCGCTCACCGGCAGTTTGATGGCTTGACCACTTCAACCTTCCGGTATCGATCGAGGACCTGTCATGGCCAAATCCGCTCGCCCCTCCGCTCGCCAATCGGCAAGTGGACTGGATCAGAATAGCGCGCGCGGAAATGGCGGCGAGTTGCACCAGATCGCGGGGGATGAAACGCCTGCCCTTACGACGGCGCTCGGAACGCCTGTCTCCGACGACCAAAACACATTGCGGATCGGTGAGCGCGGACCGTCGCTGATCGAGGACTTTCACTTTCGCGAGAAGATTTTCCACTTCGACCACGAACGCATCCCGGAAAGGGTCGTTCATGCCCGCGGCTACGGTGCGCATGGTTTTTTCGAGACCTACGAGTCACTTGCCAAATACACACGTGCCGACATTTTCCAGCGAGTTGGTGAAAAGACGCCGGCATTCGTTCGTTTCTCGACGGTTGCCGGCAACAAGGGCTCGTTCGATCTCGCCCGCGACGTGCGCGGCTTCGCGGTCAAGCTCTACACCAAGGAAGGCAATTGGGACCTGGTCGGCAACAACATCCCGGTCTTCTTCATCCAGGACGCCATCAAGTTTCCCGATCTGATCCACGCCGCCAAACAGGAGCCCGACCGCGCCTTTCCGCAGGCACAGACGGCGCACGACAATTTCTGGGACTTCATCAGCCTGATGCCGGAATCGATGCACATGGTGATGTGGATCATGTCGGATCGCGCGATCCCGCGTTCCTTCCGCTTCATGCAAGGCTTTGGTGTGCACACGTTCCGCCTGGTCAACGCGAAGGACGAATCCACCTTCGTCAAGTTCATCTGGAAACCCAAGCTCGGCATGCAATCGGTGGTCTGGAACGAGGCGGTCAAGATCAACGGCGCCGATCCCGACTTTCATCGCCGCGATCTGTGGGACGCCATACAGGCCGGCAATTTCCCGGAATGGGAGTTGACGATGCAACTGTTCGATCAGGCGTTTGCCGACAGTTTCGACTTCGATATCCTGGATGCAACGAAGATCATTCCCGAAGAGGTCCTCGAACCAATTCCGGTCGGTCGGCTGGTGCTCGACCGGATGCCGGATAATTTCTTCGCCGAGACCGAGCAGGTGGCGTTCATGACGCAGAATGTGCCGCCCGGAATCGATTTTTCCAACGATCCGCTTCTGCAAGGCCGCAACTTCTCTTATCTCGATACCCAATTGAAACGGCTGGGCAGCCCGAACTTTACCCATCTGCCGATCAACGCGCCGAAATGCCCGTTCGCCCATTTTCAACAGGACGGGCACATGGCCATGCGCAACCCGGCCGGTCGCGCCAATTATGAGCCGAACTCATGGGGACTGGGACCGCGCGAGGATCCGCAGCGTGGCTTCCGTTCTTTCGCCGACGCCGAAGAAGGGCAGAAAGTACGTCTGCGCGCGGAGAGCTTCGCCGATCACTACAGCCAGGCCCGGCAATTCTTCAACAGCCAGACACCACCGGAGCAGCGTCACATCGCGATGGCGCTGACCTTTGAACTGAGCAAGGTCCAGGCACCGGCGATCCGCGAGCGGATGGTTTCGCATTTGTTGAACATCGATGAAACGCTGGCGACCACCGTAGCCGACAAGCTCGGCATCCGTGACATGCCCGAACCTGCCGAAGCCGCCGTTCCGCCGCGCGACGACTTGCCGCCGTCGCCGGCGCTCAGCATCATCCAAAACGGGCCCGACAGTTTCGAAGGCCGCAAAGTCGGTGTCATGCTCAGCGATGGAGCCGATATCGCGCTGTTCGAGGAACTTCGTTCCGCCATCGAAGCGGAAGGCGCGGTGATGGAGGTGATTGCGCCCAAGGTGGGCGGCGTCGAAGCCGCCGACGGTACTCACATCGAGGCAAGGCACATGATCGACGGCGGTCCATCCGTATTGTTCGACGCGGTGGTGCTGCTCCTCTCCGAGGCGGGCGCCGAGCTGCTGGTCAAGGAGGCCGCTGCGAAGGATTTCGTGTCTGATGCGTTTGCGCACTGCAAGTTCATCGGCTTCACCACAGGGGCCGAGCCGCTCCTGATCAAAGCAGGCGTCGCTCCCGATGCCGATGAGGGGTTGACGCGGCTGGATTCGGCGGCTTCGGTAACTGCGTTTGTGCAGTCATGCCGCAAACTGCGGCTCTGGGCGCGGGAGGCGGCTGTCAAGCTTTGATGCGATGGCGCCAGCTGTTTCGTTGGCGTGTGCGCAGGCCTTGGTTGCCGCCAAACCAGCCGGCACCGCGATCTACGAGCGGCCTTCCTTGCTGGACGCTTGTTGCCGCTGCTTTTCCAGGATCTCGTCGGTCCCGACCAGCTTCTTTGCTCCGCCTGAAATGGTCGTGGACACCACCGAGGGTGGATCGCTCGCCGGAAAGGAATCCTCCAACCCCGCCTGCAGTTGGTCCTCGAGCGTCTGTGGTTCTTCGGAACGGCCGGGCGTTCTGCGCGTGTCTATCTTCTCAAGTGCCTGTTTCTTTTTTGGCGAATCGTTGGCGTTCCGGACCAGGGCGTAAAGCTGCTCGATCGCGAATTCCTTGATCGATTCGAAATCGGCCCGATCGTCCTTTGCTGCCTCGATTTGATCAACCATGGCTTTCTCGAAGCGGTCGAGGCTGTCGGCTCCGCAGGCATGGGAAAGGCGCAACAAGGCCTCGTTCAGCATCAACGGAGCGAAATGTGCTGAAGCTTCAAGCCTGAGTTGCCTTAAACGATCCGGAGTGGCGGCCTGCAACTTTGACATGGACAACCTCATTTCTCCCACAAACGTCTCAACGACATTTGACCGCCGATGTTCCACCATGCCTGAACATCCTTCCCACCCGGCGAGCTACAGGAACCAGCTTGCTACCAACCCCGCCGACGCCGCAAGAATCGCCAGGATCGTCACCCCACCCAGGATGTTCGTGCTTGTGCTGTTGACCTTGTCACCCATGATCTTGCGGTTGTTGGTCATGATGAGAAGGAGAAGCAGCAGCGGCGGCGTTGAAAATCCTTGCACGATGCCGGACCAGACCAGAGCTTTCATCGGGTTGAAGCCGAAGAAATTGAGGCCCACCGCCACCAGCGTTATGACCCCGATCACGATGTAGAATTTGGGAGCCTGCCGGGGTTTGGCATGCAAGCTATTCTTCCATCCCATCGCCTGAGCGAAATCGAAAGCGGCGCCAGCGGTCATGATCGGCACGGCCAGAAAGCCGACGCCAATTATACCGGCCGCAAAGAGAATGCCGGCAGCGTCGCCGGCAAGCGGCCGCAGCGCTTCGGCCGCCTGTGCCGCTGTCTCGATCTGCGTCTGCCCGGCCTTGTAGAGCGTCGACCCTGTCGAAAGGATGATGAAATACATGATCAGATTGGAAAACGTCATGCCGATTAGGATATCGCGGCGGGATCGGCGCAGCTCGCCCTCGGTGGCGCCTTTGCGCTCTTCGAGGCTCGTTCGACCCTTGGCGATCTCCTCCTCCACCTCCTGATTGGACTGCCACGTGTAAAGGTATGCGGAGAGCGTGGTCCCGACGATGGCGACGAGGATGGACAGGTATTCGCGGCTGAACTCGATTTTTGGCAATAGCGTGCCACGCAGAACGGAGGCGGCATCCGGTTTGGCAAGCACCGCGGAGACCACATAGGCAAGCAGAGCCAGAGCCAGCCACCGGAACACATTTCGGATCAATTTATACGATCCGAACACCTGCAGGGCAAAAATGACGACCGCAACGACAATGACGACCAAGGGAGCAGGCAGAGGAACGAACAGCACGATGGCCGCCGACATGGCGCCAAGGTCGGCGGCTGCCTCGATCGTGTTGCCAATCAGTACGCCCACCAGCACAGACCATAGCAGCCAACGCGGATAGAAGTCCGATATGACCTTGAAGAGCCCGCGACCCGAAACCTGGCCAAGTTTGGATGAAAGGTAGACGACGAGATACATCATCGGCAGCGTGACAGGTGCCGTCCACAGCAGGTCGGGGCCGAACCGGGCTCCGGCGCTCGCGTAGGTACCGATGGCCGAGCAGTCGTCATCGGCCGCGCCGGTGATCAAACCAAGCCCGAGAGCCCGAACGACGCCACCTTTTTTTTGCTCGCTTGCCCTTTGGCCCTCTTCAGGTGGCTTGTTCATTGAAGCGCGTCTTTACCGGGGCCACGCAAGAAATCATGACGAACATTCCAATCGGATGCCGATGAAGCAGCCGTTTCAAGCTGCATTGAGATCAAGTTCGAACCTCTGGTCAGGCTTTTTGTTCCTGGACACAGTCCCGGCCCGCGACGGCGCTTCATCCCATGCGGGTTCTTTCGGCGGAGCCGAACATCCAAGCGAATGCTCCGTCCCCTGAAGAAGAGAATGCTTGTCTCGAAGCCTGTCATTCAGGCGACTTCTTTGAAGGAATGTCCAGCGGCGCCAAAGTCGAGTGTGGGGCCCGGCTGTTCATCCGCTTCGTCAGCGGCTCGTACCGCCGCCGATCACCATCCGCACGCCGAGGCCGATGATGAGACAGCCGGCGAGCCGCTGCTGCCAAAGCCTTGCGCGAGGGTGCCGCATGACCCATGCGCCGGCCGCGCCCGATGCCAAGGCGTAGGCTCCCAGCACCAGCACACCGGTTATCTTCTGTGTTGCGCCAAGCAGCACCAGCTGCAACGTGACGGAGCCCCTATGCGGATCGACAAATTGCGGCAGGAACGCAACCATGAACATCAAAGGCCAGGGATTGCTCAGATTGGCGATCATTCCTTCCCGGGCGGCGGCGAGCGGCCGCAGGGCCTTGAGGTCACCCGTGGGAATGGTTGCCGAGGATGAAAGCAGCAGCCGGACACCCAGCCAGACGATGTAGGCCGCCCCGGCCCATCGAAGCAGATTGAACGCCAGGGGCGAGGCGTGGACAAGCGAGGACAGGCCGAATGCAATCAGCGGAAGCTGCACAAGTCCGGCGCCCAGCGTCATGCCGAGCACCGTGAACAGCGCCACGTCGCGCCCCTGCCCGATGCCGCGTGCCATCACCAGCATGCTGTCGGGGCCTGGCGGCATCTGCATCAGAATGACGGTTCCGACAAAAGCTATCCACAATGAGGGATCGATGGGACATCTCCGCTCGCGTTGCCGATGACATCAAAGCGACCAGCCGTCATCCGGGTTCCGCGGCAAATGAAAATGTCCCATCGCGAAGAACCAGGCAGAACCGTCAGATGGAACGCGGTGCCAGTCCTGGAAGTTGAAAAGCCGGAGCCGTTCCTGAACCGGTTTTGGAGGCCTGACCCGTGCATGAACCGATAAACGCCTTCCCGCTCCCGCTGGACACTCCTCCGATGGAGGCCAGGCTTGCCGATGAAATCCCCAGGGACGGGAACCGCTGGCAGTACGAGCCCAAATGGGACGGATTTCGCTGCCTGGCTTTCAAGAGCGACAACGCCGTTGACCTGCGCGCCAAATCCGGCAAGCCGCTCGGCCGCTATTTTCCAGAAATCACGGAGATTTTGCGTGACCTCAAGCGCGGGCACTTCGTCATCGACGGCGAGATTGTCATTGAGGTTGACGGTGAGCTTTCCTTCGAAGCGCTGCAGATGCGCCTTCACCCAGCACAAAGCAGAATCCGCAAACTGAGTTCGCAGACGCCTGCCAGTCTGATCCTCTTCGACATGCTTGCCAGGCCGGGCGGCGAGGTCATCACGGGCAAGCCACTTGTCGAAAGGCGGCGAGCGATCGAGGACTTCGCGACCTCCTCGAACAGTCCAGATCTTCGCCTGTCGAAGTGCGCTTATGATGCAGCCACGGCGGCTCGATGGCTAAACGGCTCCGGCCATGCATCGACCGACGGCATCGTGGCCAAAGTGCTCGATGAGCATTATCTGTGCGGCGAACGTGCGATGGTGAAGGTAAAGCCGAGGCGCACCGCCGATTGCGTTGTCGGCGGTTTCCGCTATCTCGCGGACAGTCGTGAGGTCGGCTCGCTGCTCCTCGGCCTCTACAATGACGACGGCAAGCTCGATCAAGTCGGCTTCACGTCGACCATCGCCAGGACCGACAGAGGAGCGCTCACGCGCCGGCTGGAAGGGCTGCGGTCAGAGCCCGGATTCACCGGCAAGGCGCCCGGCGGCCCGAGCCGCTGGAGCACGGAGCGCAGCGGACAATGGGAACCCTTGGAACCTGAACTGGTGGTGGAGGTCCGCTTCGACCACGTTACCGGCAATCGGTTTCGCCACGGCACCAAACTGCTGCGCTGGCGCCCCGACAAGGCGCCACGGCAATGCACGTTCGAGCAGATCGAATAGACCGCTCCGGGGAGATCGCTTCCAGAAACCTGTCACGATTTATTGTGACGAAGGAACCAACTCGGGATTCACCGGTTCGGACACCATCCGCCGGAGCTACCCTGACATGCCAAATGCAGCAGAAATTCTCATCGATACGCTCGTCGCCTGGGGCGTGGAGGTGGTGTTCGGCTTGCCGGGAGACGGCATAAACGGCGTCATGGAAGCGTTGCGGACGCGGCGCGACAAGATTGCCTTCGTTCAGGTCCGGCATGAAGAATCGGCTGCCTTCATGGCATGTGCGTATGCCAAGTGGACAGGTAAGCTGGGCGTGTGCCTTGCGACGTCCGGTCCCGGCGGAACACATCTTCTGACCGGCCTCTATGACGCCAAGCTCGACCAGGCTCCGGTGCTGGCGATTACGGGCATGCAGTTCCACGATCTGATCGAGACGTTCACGCAACAGGATGTCGATCTGACGCGCGTGTTCAATGATGTCTCCGTTTATAACGCCCATGTTGCCGATGCCGCGCATATGGAAAACGTCGCCAGCCTTGCCTGCCGAACCGCGCTGGCGCGCAAGGGCGTCGCACATCTTTCGATTGCCAGCGACATCCAGGAGCAGGAGCGCGATCCGTCGAAGCGCTCCAAGCGCAATCGCCCGGCGCACACGCCGCAGGATATGTTCGCCGCTCACAGCGTACCGCTGGACGTTGAGCTCGACAAAGCCGCCGACATTCTCAATGACGCTTCGCGGGTTGCGATCCTGGCCGGACGCGGCGCCATCGGCGCGGCCGCCGAACTCGAACACACGGCGCGCCTGCTGCAGGCGCCTGTCGCGAAGGCCTTGCTGGGCAAGGCGGTGCTGCCGGACGACCATCCCTACACCACCGGCGGGATCGGCATTCTTGGAACCCTGGCTTCGCAAGAGGCGATGGAGAGCTGTGACGCGGTGCTGATTGTCGGTTCGACCTTTCCCTATATCGAATACTACCCGCAGCCCGGGCAGGCCCGTGGCGTCCAGATCGACTGCGATGCGCAGCGGATCGGCTTGCGCTTTCCAGTCGAAGCCGGCCTTGTCGGCGACGCGGCCGAGACATTGCGCGCGCTCAACCAACGTCTGACGCAGAAGCCCTCCGATGAGTTCCTGCACCGTTCCCAAGAGACCATGAGAAAATGGCGCGAGATGATGCGGCAGTCGGAAGACATGCAGGCGCAACCCTTGAAGCCACAGGCGATTGCCCGGGCGTTCGGACAACGGTTGGCCGACGACACGGTGCTGGCCACGGATTCCGGTCAGAACACGGAACTGGCCGCCCGCCATGTCGATCTTCGCAGCGGCCAGGCATTTGGGGTGTCCGGATCGCTGGCGTCGATGACTTGCGGTCTCGCCTACGCCATCGCTGCCGGCATAGCATTCCCCGGTCGCCCGATTGCCGCCATCGTCGGCGATGGCGGCTTTGCCATGCAGCTCGGCGAATTCTCGACGGCGGTGCGCTACAAGATCCCGCTGAAGGTTCTGGTGATCAAGAACAACATGCTCAATCAGATCGCCTGGGAGCAGATGATGTTTCTGGGGAATCCGCAATTCGGCTGCGAATTGCAGCCGATCGATTTTGCCATGGCGGCGGAAGCAATGGGCGCCAAGGGTTTTCGCATCGAGCGGACCGATCAGATCGAGACGGTTCTCGACCAGGCTTTCGCCACGGAAGGCCCTGTCGTGATCGAAGCGCTGGTCGATGCCTATGAGCCGCTGATGCCGCCCAAAATGCCGGCAGACTATGCCAAGAACTTCCGCCAGGCCCTGCCGCGAACACCGGGACACGAACGCATAGAAGAAAATATCGCCCGGGAGCCGGCGAAATCGATGATGGACGCCTAGAGGCGGCGCAAGGAGGTGGGAACAGCGCGCCTCCTTGGCTTCATTCTGGATCTTTCCAGATGAACCGGTGCTCTTCCGGGTGACGGATGCGGATCATGAGCTTCGACGCGCTTTTTTCGACCTCCATCTGCTACGGCAACGGCGCTCCGCAGGCCGGTTGGACTCTGGCGCTCCCCATCACATTGCCACTGGCGGCAATCCTTTTGCCGTATGTTGCCGGCGCCAACCGACTGTGGCGACGGAGCGGACGCCGCCGTGTTGATGCTTGGCCTGCTGCTTTTGCTGGCAAGACGCCTGCGCCGTGGGGCGACTTCAGCGCGCCTCATGTTCGCGCATAGAGATAGGCGGTAATGTCGCGCGCCTCTTGAAGCGACAGATTTGTATTGGGCATGGCCGCCTTCGGGTCTACATCCCGCGCCCTGCTGATCCAGCGCATCATCGCATCCGGGGTGGCTCGCGACGCCCCGATATATCCTCTTTCGACGACGCCTTGCAGGGACGGACCGACGGTGCCATGGGCGCCGGGTACCCCCGGGATTTCGTGACATCCGCCACAGCCGTGGCGGATCATTGCCGGGACGGCCCGGTCAGGGTCGCCACCGATGGCCTGTGCAATGGTGGTTTCCCGGAGATTGTCGCCGCGGACCAAGTTGACGGCGCAAACTACCGGAATAATGACGATTGCCGCGGATACGCCTGCCACCCAGGGCAGCGCGGATGGCATCAGCCTGACGGGTTGTCGGCTCATCCGCGCATGCCATCGCAGTCGCAAAACGCGGCCCGATCGCAGCCCCAGGGAAAGGAGCAATGTCCGGCAGCGCTCCGAGGCACCAATCTATTTGTTGCAGTTCTGCACATTCGACGTTGTCGTGCCGGAGGCGGTGTTTGTGTCGGTATCATTGCCCGCGGCGTCCTTGCAGCGGTCGCTCATGCCGTTCGGGGTGGTTGTCGAATTTGTTGCGTTCGGGTCAACGGGGGTTGTCGAAGTACCGGAACCGGAACCGGCGGTACCATTGGCATCATTCGTGGTTCCGGGCGTCGTGCCCGAACCGCTGTTGGAGCTTGAACCGTTCGACTGCGCCATTGCCGATGTGGCCAATGTGAGCGCGAGCACAGCGGTGGAGAGAAGTTTGACAATCATGGTGGATCTCCTGGTTGTGTACCGCCACCAAACCAATCCTTTGCTGATAGTTCCCGGCGAAATCGTGTTCAGCGAAATTCCTGTGAAACGGTTTCAGGCTACCGCAGACTGTTAGCCGCGCGACGGCAGTCGGTATAAGCGCCGCTTGTTGCGCCGTCCGGCCGCGGAAGCAGCGCCAGCCGCATATCCTCGCCAAACACATCGTCGCTCACTGGTGGCCGCTGCAAGCGCCCTCAAACGCCCGATCATCCCTGGATCGTGCAGGAAACAGCTCAATCATCGCAACGAAAATCACACCAACGGGCCGAACACGAATGTAGCAAGCAGAACAAGGAAAATCACAGCGATAACTGCGACCGCCCACATGACAATCCTTCTTGTCCCCCGATGCTCTTGCTTGCGAGAGATATCTTCTGACACAGTACGAAATCCTTGCTGCAAAATTCAACTGACGATAAGGCTCGGCGCCTGCATGGCCCGGACCTGCCGAATTGGCACCCGGGCCGCGTCTTGGAGTTGGCCGCAGCCGGGGCTCACACGCCTACCAGCCCTGCCGACCGTACCAGTCATCGATATCGCGCCGCACACGGTCCTTTTCGAGGCCGTAACGCTCCTGGATCTTGCCTTCGAGTTGATCGCGCTTGCCGGCGATGCGGTCAAGGTCATCATCCGTGAGTTTACCCCACTGCTCCTTGACCTTGCCTTTCACCTGTTTCCAGTTTCCTTCCACGCGGTTCCAGTCCATGACACCGTTCTCCTTCGGTTTGAAAACGTCTAACCTCGGAGAGCAAACGCAAATCAACGACGGATGTTCCTGGAACTCGACAGCAAGGCGCTTGTCTTGCTCTCACAGGCCGCGATCCATTCCTTTACGCTCAGTCTGCGTCATCAATTGAGGTCGAGCGGAATTCGGGTGGTGGAGATGGCTCCGCCAATTGTCGATACCGGTCTCGTTGGCAGCACCCGCAGCGGAGGAACAGCCAACCGTATGATGGTCAGTCCGGACGAATTCGCCACCGAGGCGCTGCGCATTCGAAGCGGACAAGGACGAGGTGCTTGTCGGCATTTTGGCCCATACGCGCCGGATGGGCGAAGCTTTGTTCGAGCGGATGAACAATCACTCCTGAGCCATTATGGGATCGCCGTCGCGGTTGCGGCAATCCGCTGGTTTCCGTGCGTCCCTCGAGGTTTTGTCAGCTATGTCCCCGGGGTCGGAACACAGACTGGATGGTAGGCCCGGAAGGTCAACGTTTCTACAGAATCAACTCGTTGTGGCTGATCCCACTCCTGCAAGGCGGGCAAATCATGGACTGGAGCGGCGGCCTCATTCTGTAAAATCCGGGCGTTGGCAGCTTTGCCAGCTAAGCAGCGACGCCACCTAAATAGGCGCTGATAACCGCTTCATTGCTCGCGAGATCGCTGCCTGGTCCCTCAAGAACAACGCGTCCGGCCTTGAGAACGTAGCCGTAGTCGGCGAATTTCAAGGCGACTTTGCTATTCTGCTCCACAAGCAGAATGGTCACGCCTTCACGATTGAGGCGCTGCACGATGTTCATGACTTCCTTGATCAGTTGCGGCGCCAGACCCATGGAAGGCTCATCGAGCAACAGCACCTTGGGCGCGGCCATGAGGGCTCTGCCGATCGCCAGCATCTGCTGCTCGCCTCCCGAGAGGTTCCTTGCATCGCCATTCTGTCTGCGCGCCAGGATGGGGAAGAGCTCAAAAACATGATCCAGCCGCCGCCGGCGCTCGACGTCGTCGGCAAGCGTGAACGAGCCCAGGTCGAGGTTCTCCCTGATCGTCATGTCGCCGAAAATACGCCTTCCCTCCGGGACGTGGACGAGCCCGCGATGCGGCAGGCGATGGGCAGGGACTTTGGTTATGTCCTCGCCCAGGAAGCGAACACATCCGGAGGATGCGGCAACAAGGCCGGACAGCGTGCGCAGGGTGGTGCTCTTGCCCGCACCATTCGCGCCAAGCAGGGCGACGATCTGGCCGCGCTTGACCGAAAGGCTGACACCATGAAGGGCTTCGATGCCGTCATAGCGTGCGACGATGCGGTCCGCGGAAAGAACGATTTCGGGGTCCATCAGTCCTCCGTACCGAGATAGGCTTCGATGACCCTGGGGTCTTTTCGCACGGCCTCCGGCGGTCCGTCGGCGATCTTCTGCCCATAGTCGAACACCACGATCTTCTCCGACACCTGCATGACCAGGCCCATATCGTGCTCGATCAGCAGGACGGTGACACCGGTTTCGTCACGGATGCGGCGGATCAGGTGAACAAGGTCCAGCTTCTCGCGCTCGTTCAGGCCGGCGGCGGGCTCGTCCAGCAGGATGAGTTCGGGCGCCGACGCCAGGGCTCTTGCGAGTTCGAGCCGCCGTTGATCGCCATAGGAAAGACCACCGGCACGGCGATGCGCATGCTGCTCGATGCCGACAAAATCGAGCCAGCGCATGCCAGCCGCGCGGATCGTCTCCTCCTCGCGCCGCTGTGCCGGCAAGTGCAGGATCGCCGACATGATGCCGTGGCGGCTGCGGCAATGCTGGCCGGACATGGCGTTTTCCAGAACGGTCATTTCCTTGAACAGCCGGATGTTCTGGAACGTGCGGGCGAGGCCGAGCGCGGTGATGCGGTGCGGCGGCAAGCCGGTGATTGGCCGGCCGCCCAGACTGATCGAGCCGCCCTTCGGCTTGTAGAAGCCGGTCAGGCAATTGAAGAGTGATGTCTTGCCGGCCCCGTTCGGCCCGATAAGACTGTTGATGGCGCCTTTCTCAACCGAGAACGAAATGTCGTGAAGGACTTTCAGTCCTCCGAAACTGAGACGCAGGTCGCGGACTTCCAGCAGCGCCATGGTCAAACTCGCTTGTCCGGCCACAGCCCGTTCGGCCTGAAGAGCATGATTGCCAGCAGCGCAACCGCGGTCACCAGGGGACGATAGGTTCCCGCGCCGCGCAGCACCTCCGGAAGCAGGGCCACGAGAACAGCACCAAGGACGACGCCGGGAATGCGGCCCATGCCGCCCAGGACGACGCCGAGAAGGATGAGCAGCGATTGGTTGAAGGTGAAACTCTCCGGCGAGATGGCCGTCATCTTGGCTGCGTAGAGGCATCCGGCCACGGAAGCGATCACAGCGCCCATCATATAGGCTTGCAGCTTGGCCGTGACACGGTTGATGCCGATGCCAGCGGCGGCGTCCTCATCGTAGCGAACGTAGAACCAGGCTCGTCCCATTCGCGATCGCTCGACGCTCAGACAGACGAAGGCGGTGAGAAGCGCAAGCACCAGGAACGCATAGTAGAAGTGCTGCACCTGCATCAGCCTGAAGCCGAATATCTCCGGGCGCTCGATGCCGATGAGTCCGCTCGCGCCACCGGTGATGTCGAGGTTGCGGGCGATGATGCGCACGATTTCGCCGAAGCCCAGCGTCACGATCGCCAGATAGTCGCTGCGCAATCTCAATGTCGGAGCCCCGATGATGATGCCGGCCACGCAGGCGGCGACCATGGCGACCGGGATGGTAAGCCAGAAATTGAACCCGAATTCCGCGGTCAGGATGCCTGATGTGTAGGCGCCGACCGCGAAGAAGGCGGCGTAGCCGAGATCGAGCAGGCCTGCATAGCCGACGACAACGTTGAGGCCGAGGCACAGAACGACATAGAGCAGCGCCGTGGTTGCCACCTCCGTCACATAGGCGTTGGCGAATTGCGGCAACACCAGCGCGCAGGTGAGCGCCGCCAGGCCGGGCAGCACGACGGACCAGCGCATCAATTGCGGTTGCCCGGCGGTCGGCATGGTTCTCACTTCGTCGGTCATCACACCCGCTCCACGACAGAGCGTCCAAGAAGGCCGGTCGGCTTGAACACAAGGAACAGGATCAGGGTCCCGAACACGAAGACGTCACGCCACTCCGAGCCGACGAAGGGCAAGGACGAACCGAAAGCTTCGAGCAGGCCGAGCAGCAATCCGCCGAGCATGGCGCCCGGCACGCTGCCGATCCCACCTATGACCGCGGCGGTGAAGGCCTTGAGCCCCATGATGAAGCCCATGAAGAAATGGACACTGCCATAATAGGCGCCGGCCATGACCCCGCCGCCGGCAGCGAGCGCCGAGCCCATGAAGAAGGTCAAGGCGATCACCCGGTCGACATCGATGCCCATCAGGCGGCTCGCCCCCATGTCGATGGACACGGCGCGCATCGCCTTGCCGTACATGGTGCGTGAGACAAAGGCCTGCATGCCGGCCATAAGAGCGATGGAGGCGGCCACCAGCACCATCTGCGTGTAGGTGATGTGAACGGTGGAAATATCCACGCCGGCAAAACCGAGGTCCGTGTTGAAGGCGTAATGCCGCCCGCCTGTCAGGGCGAGTGCCGTGCCGTTCAGCACCATCGACGCGCCGAGCGCCGTGATGAGGATGGAGAGGCGCGGCGCATTGCGCATCGGCCTGTAGGCGAAGCGTTCGATGATGACGCCGAGCAAGCCGACAGCCAGCATCGACACAAGCAGGGCGCAGACCACGCCCAGCCAGCCATTGCCGACCCATATGCCGACGAAGGAGAACACGATGAGGCCGACGAAGGCGCCGTTCATGTAGATGTCGCCATGGGCGAAATTCAGGAGCTTGATGACGCCGAAGACCATGCTGTAGCCAAGCGCGATCAGGGCATAGAACGAGCCGACGATAAGACCGTTCACCAGTTGCTGAATAAGCAGGTCGAGCGTCATTGATGCTCCAGGGCAGAATTGAAAAAGTCTTGTCTGAGCGCAGCGTCGGCACACCAGACAATCGGCGGTGACGCCGAGGCCGCCACAAGGCCTGCCTCGGCGTCAATCCGGTTGGCCTTTATTCGGCTACCCACTTGCCGCCCTTGGCGATCACCGGGCGGAAATTCGAGGTCTGGAGCGTGTTCTTGTCGGTGAACTTGATTTCACCAGCAAGGCCCTTGAAGTCGCTCGCCTTGAGCGCCTCGATGATCGCTTTCTGATCCGCCGACTTGGCCCGCGTGATCGCATCGACGATCAGGTCGCCCACATCGTGGGAGAGCGCCGCATAGGCGCCGGCGTCGCGGCCATAGGTTTCCTTGTACTTGGCCTTGAAGTCGGCGGCGCCGGACAAGAGGTCGACAGTCGGGGGAGACAACAGGTACACGCCCTCACCGGCCGACCCGGCGATCTCCAGATATTCCGGTGAATTGTTGCCGTCGCCCAGCACAATGCCGCCCTGGAACCCGGCCTGCCGGAGCTGCTTGGTGAGCAGGGCGCCACCGGCATGATATGCGGTCCAGAAGACAGCGTCGGCGCCGCTCGATTTGATCTTGGTGACGACCGCCGAATAGTCCTGCTCGCCGGCCGTGGTGGTCTCCTTGGCGGCAATTTCGCCGCCTGCGCTCTTGAAGGCTTCGGCGGTCAGCTTGGCCAAGTCGGACGAATAGGCATCGCCTTCATCCACGACCGCGATCTTCTTGTAGCCGTTCTTCTTGAAGAGCTCGACGGCTGTCGTCGCCTGCATGTCACCGGTTGAATTGGCTAGGAAGGCATTGCCCTGATTGGCGGCGACCAGCTTGGTCGAGTTCGCTCCGATGATGACGAATGGAATGCCGGCGTCACCATAGATCTTCAATGTCGGCAAGACGGCGCCCGAGCAGTAGCCGCCGACGATGGCGGTCACGCCTTCCGAGACAAGCTTGCTGCCTGCGGTCACCGCCTGTTGCGGATCGCAGGCGTCGTCGGCGGTAGTGGTGATGATCTTGTCGCCGTTGACGCCGCCTTTGACGTTGACGGCATCGATCGCCATCTTCACGGCGTTCTCCATATCCTGCCCCTCACTGGCCAGTTGGCCAGTCATGGGGGCCACAATGCCGATCTTGATGTCGGCAGCCGCGGCCATCGTGGTCATAGCCAGCCCGGCAAGGGCGGTGGCACAAGCAAGCCTCTTGGCAAGCCTCTTGAAGGAAACAACCATTAATTCTCTCCATTTCCCCTGTTGGCGCATCCAGGCGGCGTGCCCGAAATGCATTGTTTCGCCCCTCGGTTAGCTGCGGAGCGGTTATGTTGAGCAAGATCGCTAGCCGGCCACGCGATTTGTCACCCGCAGGCTCTGATCCGCCGATCAGTGACTGCCGCCGGCAGCCCGGGCATAGGCTCCCTGGTAGCGGTTCTCCCGGATGCTCTGCATGATCTCGGCCTCACGCGCTTCTTGCGCCCTGACGGCGGCCAGCAAAGCCGCGGCATCTTCGATTGGAAATGCCACGACGCCATCCTCGTCGCCGACGACGATGTCGCCTGGACCGACGACCATGCCGCCTATGCAGACGGGAACATTGATGGCTCCCGGCCCATCCTTGTAAGGTCCGAGATGGATGGCCGACCGCGCGAAGCATGGAAACGGACTGCGGCCGATGGCACCGGCATCGCGAATGGCGCCGTCGATGACAATGCCTGCGGCGCCGCGCGACGCCGCGACACTTGTCATGATCTCGCCGACCAGCGCACGCCCCTCATAGCCACCGCCATCGACGACGATGACGTCTCCGGGCTGCAACAGATCGAGCGCACGATGGATGAACTGGTTGTCGCCGGGGCGGGTCCTGACCGTCAGCGCCCTCCCCGCCATGACGCCGCCCACCCGGTGAAATGGCCGCAATCCGACAGCCCCGGGGACACGGGCGAGATTGTCGCTGATCAACGGCGTCGCCAGAGCGCGGAACGCGTCGATCAGTTCGCTTTCCTGTGATCCATCCGCCATCGTCTGCACTCCCCGTCGTCGGCACTTTTATGAATATAGTATCCAATCACAATTAATTCAGTGGAGTCAACCGGCTTGCACTGGTCGGCAGAAAAAAGCCAAAGCAGCCCATAAACGCCGCCACTTGGGCAAACATGACCGCAAAGGCCACCCGTCCGGGCTTGCAATGGCGGCAAAGTTCAAGATAGATTGGATAACATATCCATAAACGCCATGATTGTAAAAAGGGAATTGGCTGTGAAGCATGCAGGAAAAGTCGTGATCGTTACCGGGGCGGCACAAGGCCTGGGCCTTGCCTGCGCCGAGCGCTTTCATGCCGATGGCGCCAAGGTTGTGCTTGTCGACGTGCAGGCCGATCGCGGGCGCGAGCATGCCGAACGTCTTGGTGAGCGTGCCGCCTGGCTATCGGCGGATCTCTCCGAATGCACGCAGGAAATGGCAGCCGATGTTGTTGCCAAGGCCACAGAGCGATTCGGCGGTGTCGACGTCCTCATCAACAATGCCGGCATCATCCATCTGGACGATTTCGTCGACTTCCCCGAGGAAGCCTTCGACCTGGTTCAGCGCGTCAATCTCAAGGCGCCCTTCCTTCTCGGGCAGGCCGCGGCAAGGGCCATGATCGCGCAGGGACGCGGCGGCTCGATCATCAACATGTCGTCGATCAACGCCATCCTGGCCATTCCCAATTCCGTCGCCTATGCCGTGTCCAAGGGTGGCATTAAGCAATTGACGGCGGTGATGGCCGTCGGATTGATCCCGCATAACATCCGCGTCAACGCCATCGGCCCCGGCACCATCCTGACCGACATGGTCAAGAGTTCGGTCATGGCCAGCGAAGCGCAGCGCCAGACCATCCTGTCGCGCACGCCGAGCGGCCGCTGTGGCGAACCTTCGGAGATCGCCAGCGTCGCATCCTTCCTGGCCAGCGACGACGCTTCCTACATCGTCGGCCAGACCATCTATCCGGATGGCGGTCGCCTGATCCTGAACTATACGGTGCCGGTGAAGGACTGACCGCCCATGGTTGTCGGTACGCCTCACATCAGTCTTGCGGGATCGGGCGCGCTGCTGCTCGATGGCGTGCAGGGGGCTTTCAGCGATGCCACCCAGGAACTGGTCTGGGCGGTGGCGAATGCCGCGCTGCGCCTAGAGGGGGTGCGCGAGGCCGTTCCCGGCATGAACAACCTGCTGGTGGTGTTTGACCCACTCGCTACGGACGCCCACAGCGTCACGGGTCAGCTGATGTCGCTCTGGGCTTGCACCGATGCCCACGCGGTGACCGGCACGCATCATACCATTCCCGTCAGTTATGGCGGCGCGCGCGGCGAGGATCTCGCCGGCTGGGCCGCACATTGCGGCATGTCTGTCGACGAGACCGTCAGCCGCCACGCGGCGGCCACCTACACCGTCGCCGCCATCGGCGCCATGCCGGGCTTTCCCTATCTGTCCGGTCTCGACCCGCTGCTTGCCTGGGCAAGGCGCAGCACGCCTCGCCTCAAAGTCACTGAGGGCGCCGTCATCATTGGTGGCGCGCAGGCGGGTATCATGCCGATGACTGCGCCTTCCGGATGGCACATAATCGGCCATACCGACGTGAAGCTGTTCAAGGCCGAAGCGGAATTGCCCGTGCTGCTCAGGCCCGGAGACAAAATCCGATTCGCAATCGCAGAGATCGAGGCATGATCGAGATCCTCACCACCGGCTTGCCGAACACGGTCCAGGATCTCGGCCGGCCCGGTCATCTGGCGCTGGGGGTCAGCCATGGCGGCGCCATGGACAGGCAGGCGCTGGCGATCGCCAATCTCATGCTGGGCAATGACCCCTCGGCTGCCGGGATCGAGGTCGCGCTTCATCCGTTCCGGCTGCGCGTGCATATCGACACCGCCGTCGCCATCACCGGCGCGGATTGCGCCGTCAGCGTCGGCGATCGGCCCTGTCCACCCTGGTGGGCCATGACGATCCGCGCCGGCGAGACCCTAGTCCTCGAAACCCCGCGCATCGGTGCTCGTTCCTACATCGCCTTTGCCGGCGGGCTCGATCTGCCGTCCGTCATGGGGTCGCGCGCGACGGATGTGAAAGGCGGTTTCGGCGGTTTCGCCGGACGCGGTCTGTCCCGCGGTGACCGGCTTGCGCTCAACCCTGCGCAATGCCGCCTTCCCGCGGGCGGCATCGGCGCAGCGCTGGAAGAGCGGCGAGGCGCGGCGGACGGCTTGGCCTCGGCAATCGAATTGCGGGTTCTGCCGGCCGCCGAGTTCGACGCCTTCAGGCCGGAGGCCCAGGCGGCTTTCACCGGCAGCGAATGGAGCATCACCAACGACGCCAACCGTATGGGATATCGCCTTGCCGGGGCGACGCTTTCCCTCCTCTCGCCGCTGGAATTGCTGTCCCACGGCATCGTGCCGGGAACTGTTCAAGTGCCGCCGTCCGGCCAGCCGATCATCCAACTTGCCGATGCCAACACCTGCGGCGGCTATCCGAAGATCGCCACGGTGATCGAAGCCGATTTCTGGCGGCTGGCGCAAGCGCCGGTCGGCGCTCGCCTACGTTTCTTGCCGGTCTCGATCGAAGCGTCGACAGAAGCGCTTCGCGCGAACCGGCAGCAAAGTCACGACTTTATCGCCGCCCGAAACCTTATGGCCGGCGAGCAGAGGGCTCCATGAAAATTCGCCCCTTCACCATCGAGATTGCTCAGTCTGAAATCGACGATTTGAAGAAGCGCATCTCGATCTGGCGCGAGCCGGACCAGTTGCAGGCAATAGGCTGGACGCAGGGAACGGAGCACGAGCAACTGCGCCGACTAATGCAACACTGGCGCACTGGCTTCGATTGGCGCAAGCAGGAAGCCGCCTGGAACATCCATCCGCACTACCAGACGGATATCGGCGGCGAAACCCTCCATTTCATCCATGCGCGCGCCGCTGTCGCAACCGGCAGAACGGTCATACTCACCCATGGCTGGCCAGGCAGCGTCTTCGAATTTCATGAGTTGATCCCGCTTCTGACCGACCCGCTTTCGCATGGCGGAAGACAGGAGGACGCCTTCAACGTCGTGGTCCCCTCGATTCCCGGCTATGGCTTTTCAAGCCGACCGACCAGGCCTGGTCTCAACCTGTTCACCGTCGCCGACCTTTGGGCCGAGTTGATGAGCCGTCTCGGCTACAAACGATATCTCGCGCAAGGTGGCGATCTGGGCGCCGGCGTGTCGACCTGCCTGGCGCACGCGCATCCAGACAGTCTCGCCGGGGTGCATCTGAACTTCATCCCCGGCTCATACTCACCTCCTCACGATCCAGGCCCGGATGGCGACCTGAGCTTGGAAGAACGCGCCTTCCTGGAACGGAAAGCCGGATGGGCGGATATTCATGGCGCCTATGCTCATATTCAAGCGACGCGCCCGCAAACGCTTGCCTATGGGCTGACGGATTCGCCGGTCGGACTGGCAGCGTGGATGATCGAGAAGTTCCGCGACTGGAGCGATTGCGATGGCGATCTGGCCAACGCCGCATTTTCGCGCGACGACATGCTCGCCAACATCTCGCTTTACTGGTTCACCCGGACCGTCGCTTCGTCGATGCGACTCTATTGGGAAACGCGCGCCCGTCCGCTTGCATTCGCGTCCGGCACAGCGATCAACGTCCCGCTTGCAGTGGCTTTGTTCCCCAAAGAGCTGCCGATGCCGCCCAGGAGTTGGGTCGAGCGCGTCTTCAAGGACATCCGCCAGTGGACAGCGATGCCGCGCGGTGGTCATTTCGCAGCCCTCGAGCAGCCCGCTTTGCTTGCACAGGATATAAGAGCCTTTGCCGGCGGTCTGGATTTTTAAAGGCAGCGTTTGCGCGCAGCCAAACCCGAAGGCCAGAAATGAACAATACCGCCCTCACCATCGATGCCTTGCATAAGCGCGTCGATGCAATTTTCCGCAAGGCCGGACTGAACCCCATCCAGGCCAGCGCCATCACAAGGGTCATCGTCGCGGCGGAACGCGATGCCTGCAAGTCGCATGGTGTCTATCGCATCGAAGGCGCCCTGCGAACGATCAAGGCAGGGAAGGTAAACCCAGACGCGGTGCCCGAACTGTTGCCGCAAGACGCTCCCGCCATTGTGAAAGTGGATGCGAAGCACGGCTTCGCCAACCCGGCCTTCGAACTGGGCCTGCCGGTGCTGGTCGAGCGGGCACGCTCCTGCGGCATCGCCGCGCTAGCGATCAACGATGCCGTGCATTTTTCCGCCCTTTGGGTGGAAGTCGAAGCCTTGACCCAGGCAGGCCTTGCCGGCCTGGCCATGTGCCCGAGCTATGCCACCGTCGCTCCGACCGGTGGCAACGGACCGTTGCTGGGCACCAATCCTTTTGCCTTTGGCTGGCCGCGTAAAGAGCAGCCTCCCTACGTTTTCGACTTCGCGACCTCGGTTGCCGCGCGCGGCGAGATCGAGCTCCACCGCCGGGCAGGCAAGAAGCTGCCGGAAGGCTGGGCCATGGATTCGGACGGCAGGCCAACGACCGATCCCGAAGCTGCCCTGGCGGGCGCCATGCTTCCCTTCGGCGGGCACAAAGGCTCCGCCATCGCGACGATGATCGAACTGCTCGCCGGGATCATGATCGGCGACCTGACCAGCCCCGGGGCGCTCGAGCTGCTTGGCACCACGACGCTTTATCCGTCGCACGGAGAGTTGGTCATCGCTTTCTCGCCGAAAGCCTTCGCCGCCGGCCGGCCCGGCAATCCGCTGGGCCGTGCTGAAGCGCTGTTCGAGGCGATCTTGGGCCAAGGTGCGCGCCTACCCTCGCAAAGGCGGTTCCTAGCCCGCGAGACCTCGGAGCGCGACGGTATCGTTCTCTCGCACCAGGAAATGGAACAACTCGATCGTTTTCTCGAACGGGGGCTCGACGCGGTCTGAATCGGTATCGCCAGGGCCAAGACCAATCACAGGAGGAGAAAAATGCGCTGGACGAAAACATTCACGGTCGTCGGCTGCCATGCCGAGGGCGAAGTCGGCAATGTGATCACCGGAGGCGTCAAGGACGTTCCGGGCAAGACCATGTTCGAAAAGAAGGAGTATCTCGAAGCGCATATGGACGACATTCGTGGGCTGCTCTTGTTCGAGCCGCGCGGTGCGCCCTACGTCAACGGCAACATCATCCTGCCGCCTTGCGATCCCTCGGCGGATCTCGGCTACGTCATAATTGAAAGCACGGAATACCCGCCCATGTCTGGCTCAAACACCATCTGCGTCGCCACAGTGGCGCTGGAAACGGGCATGGTGCCGATGAAGGAGCCTGAGACATTGCTGCGCATGGAAGCGCCGGCCGGCATGATCGAGGTGCGCTGTCTCTGCGAGAACGGCAAGGTGAAGCAGGTGGAGTTCACCAATGTACCGGCCTTCGCGTTCCACCTCGACACACCTGTCGAAGTCGAGGGGCTCGGCACGATCACCGTCGACACCTCCTATGGCGGCATGACTTTCGCCCATGTCAATGCGCGCACACTCGGCTTCACCGTCAAACCCGACGAGGCCCACCAGATGTCGCTGATGGGCCAACGCATCAAGAAGGCGGTCAACGAGCAGCTCGAGGTCGTGCATCCGGAGAACCCGAAGATCCGAGACGTGTCCAACGTGATTTTCGAAGGCCCGATCGAGCGCGTCGACGGGCGCGTGGAAAGCCTCAACGGCACGGTGTGTCTGCATGGCAGGCTCGACCGCTCGCCGACAGGCACCGGCACCACCGGGCGGCTGGCGGTGATGTCGGCCAAGGGGCAGATCGCCAAAGGCGAACTGTTCCGCAACAGGTCGATCATCGGGACCCATTTCGATTCCCGCGTGATCGCCAATACGCGCCTCGGCGATCGCGACGCTGTCGTGGTCACCATCGCCGGACAGGCCTGGATCACCAGCATCGGCCAATATGGCCTCGACCCGACGGACCCTTATCCGCGCGGACATCGCCTCAGCGATGTCTGGTTCTGAAACGGACGCGACCGTGCTCAGGCCGCGAACGCTCTGACCCTGACGCCGCTTGCCTCAAGCCGTCTCCTGACATGCGCGGCGATGGCGACGGCAGCCGGCGTGTCGCTGTGGACGCAGATCGAATCGATCGGCGTCCGCAGCATCTGCCCGGAAAGCGTCTCGATGGCGCCTTGCTTGACCATTCGGACGACCCGTTCGGCTGCCCTCTCGGCGTCGTGGATGACAGCGCCTTCCAGCTTGCGCGAAACAAGGAAGCCTTCCTCCGTATAGGCGCGGTCGGCGAATATCTCGGACCTGACCGTCAGCCCAGCGTCGCGCGCGATCCTGTCCTGGAAGCCGAGCGCAATGACCAGGCAGATCAGGCCGGGATCGACGGCCTTGACCGCGCGCGTCACCGCTTCGGCGACGCCACGATCGGTCTGGGTAAGATTGCCTAGCGCGCCATGCGCCTTCACATAGCGGATCGGGTGGCCGGCATAGGCGGAAAGCGCCTGCGCCGCGCCGATCTGGTAGGCGACCAGCCTTTCGATCTCATCCATGGAATGCGGAATGATGCGGCGTCCGAACCCCCACAGATCGGCGAAGCTCGGATGCGCGCCAACGGCAACGCCCTTGTCGCGCGCCATCGAGAAGGTGGCAGCCATGATCTCGGGGTCGCCGGCATGAAAGCCGCAGGCGACATTGGCGGAACTGACGATGTCGAGGATCGCCGCATCGTCGCCGAGCCTGTAGGCTCCAAAACCCTCGCCCATGTCGGAATTGATATCGACCTGCAATCCTTGGGCCGCCATGGCGCTTTCCTCAGTGGTTCGAACCATCGCCTTTGCTTCACACCAGCTCGTAGAGCGGCGTGCCGTAGCCGACGACCGCTCCATCCTCGATCAGCGCCGCGCCCAGCACGCCGTCTACCGGCGCGAGCACGGCCTTCAGGCATGGGCCGACCTGCAGGACGCCGACCGTCTCGCCCTTGCGAACCACCTGGCCAGGGTCGGCAACCGGCCGACCGGTCGTTGGATGATCGAGACGGAACACGCCGACGCCGGGCGCGCGCACGCCTTTGAAGACCGTTTCGGCCTTCGGGGCTTCGGCCGCGGGTGTCGAGGGAACAACGGATTGCATGTGCAGGCGCAACGAAAAGCCGGCCTCCGACAGTTCTATCTCGCCCATGCCGGCGCTAACACACCAGCCGGCCAGCCTTTCGAGCTCCTCAACCGTCATCGCCGCCTCGTCCCTGGAGCAGACCGCCTTCAATGAGACGTTCAAGATGATGGATATCGAAGCCGCCGGCGGCAAAGCCGGGCTCCTCCATCAGGAGGCCGTGGAGCGGCGCGTTGGTGGCGATGCCGACAGCCTCCATCTCGCCCAGCGCGCCGCTCATGCGCCGGATCGCCTCGGCCCGCGCCGCGCCATGCGCCAGCAGCTTGGCCACCAGGGAATCGTAGTGCGGCGGCACGGTGTAACCGGAGTAGAGATGCGATTCGACGCGGATTCCCGGGCCGCCGGGCGGCGTCCAGCGCTCGACCCGGCCCGGATGCGGGCGAAAGCTGTAGGGATCTTCAGCGTTGATGCGGCATTCGACGGCGTGGCCCTGGATGCGGATGTCTTCCTGGCTGAACGACAGGGCTTCGCCCCGGGCGATGCGGATCTGCTCGCGCACGATATCGATGCCGGTGACAAGTTCCGTGACGGGATGCTCCACCTGCACGCGGGTGTTCATCTCGATGAAAGAGAAGCGCCCGTCCTCGTAGAGGAATTCGAACGTGCCCGCGCCTGTATAGCCGATGGTTAGGCATGCGTGGGCACACAGCTCGCCGATCTCGGCAATCGCCTCGCGGGCGATGCCGGGCGCCGGTGCCTCCTCAATGATCTTCTGGTGGCGGCGCTGCATGGAGCAATCCCGCTCGCCTAACCACACCGCCTTGCCATGCTTGTCCGCCAGAATCTGAAGCTCGATATGGCGCGGGTGCTCAAGGAATTTCTCCAGATAGACTTGCGGGTTGCCGAAGGCCCGGTCCGCCTCTTTCACCGCCATCGAAACGGCTTCCAACAGAGCGCGCTGCTCGCGCACGATGCGCATGCCGCGCCCGCCGCCGCCGCCCGCCGCCTTGACGATGACCGGATAGCCGATGGCCTCGGCAATGGCGCGCACTGCCTGCTCGTCCTGCGGCAGCGCCCCCTCCGACCCTGCAACGCAGGGAACGCCGGCAGCGATCATCGTGCGCTTGGCGGAGACCTTGTCGCCCATGGTGCGGATCGCCGCGGCCGACGGCCCGATGAAGGCGAGGCCGGCATTTTCGACGGCCTCGGCGAAGGCGGCGTTTTCCGAGAGGAAACCATAGCCCGGATGGATCGCGCCCGCGCCGGTGAGTTGCGCGGCCGCGATGATCTCGGGGATATTGAGATAGCTCTCCGTCGCGGCAGCCGGCCCGATGCAGATCGCCCTGTCCGCCAGCGCGACATGGCGAAGGCTCGCGTCGGCTTCCGAGTGCGCTGCCACCGTCTTCAATCCGAGATCACGGCAGGCGCGCAGGATGCGCAGCGCGATTTCACCGCGGTTGGCGATAAGGACGGTGTCGAACATCGCCGCTAGCCCAAATCTTCGAGAACGAACAGCACATCGCCGGACCGCACGGCGGCATGGTCGTCGAACGCGATCTGGACGATCCGCCCAGCGCGATCGGATTCCACGACGTTGAACGTCTTCATGGCTTCGATGACACCGACCTTCTGCCCTTCCACGACCACATCGCCAACCGAAGCGAGCGGCGGTTCGCCTTCGGTGCCGGAACGGTAGAACACGCCGGTCAGCGGCGCGCGGATCGAATGCCGCGCGATGGGCGGAGCTGTCGAAGCCGGATTTGTGAAGACGGCAGGGCCGGCGGCTGACCCCGACTGCGGCGAAGGCTGCGACGCGGATTGCGCCAGCACCCCCTGCCTGGACATGCGGATACGAACGCCATCGCGCTCGATCTCCAACTCGGCAATGGGCGAACGCGAGACAAATTCGATCAGCTTCTGGACGAAGTCGAGATCCATCGCCGGCCCTATCGCAGCGCTTCGACAGCCTCGGCGATACGCCCGATCGCTTTTTGGATCAGGTCCATCGACGTGGCTATGGAAATGCGGAAATGCGGCGACAGGCCGTAGGCAGAGCCCTGCACCACCGCGACCCGCGCCTGATCGAGCAGGTAAAGCGAGAAGTCGTCGTCGCTGCCGATAGGAGTGCCGTCCGGGCGGCGACGGCCGATCAGGGCCGAGCAATTGGGATAGAGATAGAAGGCGCCCTCGGGGGTCTGGCAGGTAAGGCCGGGAATCTTGCGCAGCAGCTCCAGAGCGCGGTCGCGCCGAGCCTGGAATTCGAGCGCCCGAGGGCGAAGAAAGTCCTGGGCACCTTCCAGTGCGGCAATGGTCGCGGCCTGCGAGATGGATGACGGGTTCGACGTGCTTTGGCTCTGCACGGTCGCCATGGCGCGGATCAGCGGTTCCGGCCCGCCGGCATAGCCGATCCGCCAGCCGGTCATGGCATAGGCCTTCGACACCCCGTTCACTGTCAGCGTACGGTCCTTCAGCCTCGGCTCGACGCCGGCGATGGTATGGAAGGTACGTCCATCGAACAGGATATGCTCGTAGATGTCGTCGGTCAGAACGTGCACATGCGGGTGATCGAGCAACACCCCCGCCAGCCCCGCAAGTTCGTCGCGGCTGTAGACGGCGCCTGTCGGGTTGGAAGGCGTGTTGAGCAGCAGCCATTTGGTGCGCCCGGTGATCGCGGCTCGCAGGGCTTGCGGTGTCAGTTTGAAATCCTGCGCCTCCGTGCAGGGAACGACCACGGGCTTGCCTTCGCCGAGCAGGACGATGTCGGTGTAGGAAACCCAATAGGGCGCTGGAACAACCACCTCGTCGCCGGGGGCCAGCGTTGCCAGCAGGGCGTTGTAGATGATCTGCTTTGCGCCGCCCGCGACACTGATTTGCGAAGGCTTGTAATCGAGGCCGTTCTCGCGCCTGAATTTTCCGGCCACCGCCTTCTTCAGCGCGGCGGTGCCGTCGACCGCCGTATAGCGCGTCTCACCTCTGCGCATCGCCTCGTAGGCTGCCTCGACGATGTGCGGAGGCGTCGGAAAATCCGGTTCGCCGGCGCTCAGGCTGATGACGTCGATGCCGGCCGAGCGCATTTCGATTGCCCGCGCGGTGACCGCCATACTGGGGCTTGGCTTGATGACGTCGAGACGGGGAGCGATGAGGCCCACGGGAAATCCTCGGCATGGCTGCCGCGACGTTGCCGGGCAGGTGATATCTGTTACAAATTGGATAATGTATTCTGTTTTTCACGTCAAACCTCTTTTTCTGCGTCGAAGACCGGGTTATGTCTCGTTTTGGACGTGGACCGATAGAGGAAGATATCCAATCCTTGTCGCCACGGATGATATTCGAGATAGGGAACGCGATTGGTATGGGCACAAACTATGATGTGGTGATCGTCGGCGGTGGCGTTGTCGGCAGCTCGATCGCCTACTTTCTGTCAGCCAATCCGGATTTCGATGGCAGGATCGCGGTGATCGAGCGGGACCCGTACTACACGGCGTCCTCGTCTTCCTTGTCGACCAGCGCCATCCGCCAGCAGTTCGGCACGGCGCCCAACATTGCCATGTCGAAGTTCAGCATCGACTTCCTGCGCCAGGTAAAGACGCGGCTTGCCATCGGCGACGAGTTGGCCGACATCGGCCTGCATGAGCCCGGCTACCTCGTGCTGGCGACACCCGAGCGGGCAGACGCGCAGCGTGCCAAGAATCGCGTTCAGCGCGGCATGGGCGTCGACGCCGAACTGATCGAGCAGGTCGATCTGGCACGACGCTTCCCGTGGCTCAACACGGACGATCTCGCCCTTGGCTCGCTCGGCCTTGGCAGCGAAGGCTGGTTCGACGGCCCCGGCCTGATGCAGGCCTTCCGTCGGAAGGCGCGCACGCAGGGCGTGAACTATCTTGCCGCGACGGTGACCGGACTGACCATGGCGTCTCCCCAAAAGGTCGGCGAAGTGGTGCTCGACAATGGCGACCGGCTTGCCGCCGGCACGGTGATCAACGCGGCCGGACCATGGAGCGCGGGCATTGCCATGATGGCCGGCGCCGAGCTGCCGGTTGTCCCGAGCAAGCGCTGCGTCTTCGTCTTCGAAACGCCGGCAAGGATCGAAAACTGCCCCTTCGTCTTCGACACGAGCGGCTTCTGGCTGCGGCCGGAAGGTCAGCTCTTCCTGTGCGGTATTCCGCCGGTGCGCGACAACGATCCAGACGATTTTGGCTTGGATGTGGATTACGACCTGTTCGACGAGTTGATCTGGCCGGCGCTCGCCCATCGTGTGCCCGGGTTTGAGCAATTGCGGATGCTGCGCGCCTGGGCGGGGCTCTACGAATACAACACCTTCGACCACAGCGGCATCATCGGCCGGCATCCCGAGGTGTCGAACTTTGTCCTGGCCACCGGCTTCAGCGGCCACGGCATGATGCATGCAGCGGCGACCGGGTCGGGCGTCAGTGATCTCATTGCCTATGGCGAGTACCGCTCTGTCGACCTGTCGGCCTTCCGCTATGAACGGATCGCTGGCAATCAGCCCATCGAGGAACATGTCTACTGAAGCGAAACGGGCGACATGGCATCGCAGTGACAACGGTGCTATGCGTCCACTTCTTCAATCAAAACGGCGCCAGTCAACAAACAAGGCGGCCGCCTCAGGCTGATTCATGCTCGTACAGAAGAAAACCATCTCGACCCAGGTCGCCGATGCCATCAGGCAGAAGATACTGATCGGTGAATACGAGGCCAATTTCCAACTGCGGCAGGAACATCTGGCCACCGAGTTCGGCGTCAGCCGAATTCCGGTGCGAGAGGCGCTGCATCAGCTTCATTCGGAAGGCTTCGTCACGCTGGTTTCCCACAAGGGCGCCGTCGTCACCTCCATTTCCCTGGACGAGATCCTCGAGCTCTACGAATTGCGGGCCCGGATCGAAACATGGCTACTGGCCCTCGCCATTCCAAGGATGACGGAGGCCGACCTCGCGCTGGCCCGCGAGCGCGCAAAACAGCACCAGGAGCAGGGCAAGACCGGCGAGTACTCGAACCAGCTCAACTGGAACTTCCACGCCGCGCTCTACGCGCCGTCCGGCCGCAAGGCGACGATCGAACTGGTCGGGCGCATCTACCAGCAGCTGGAACGCTACACGCGCATGATGGTGACGCTCACCGAGATCCAGGCCCAGTCCGACCGCGACCACTGGCAGCTCATCGACCTGTGCGAAGCCAAGGATACGCTGCGCGCCGTCGGCCTTTTGGAAATGCATATCATCACCAGCGGCAAATTCCTGGTCGACCGGCTTGAGGAATTGCGGGGCAGCTGATCAGTCGCCCCGTCTCCTTGTCCAGCCCCAATCCTTCGCGCGAAGATCATTTGCCGGGCAGATTGGTCGCCCGGGTCAGCAGGATCACGCCTGCCTTGTCGGCTGTGTCGTAGTAGGTGAAGCCGGTGCGGTTTTCCCGGCGCCCGCGCATCAGCACGGCAAGTCCGTCGGTTTTCGCCTTGGTTTCGGCTGCGTCCGCATCACGAACCTCGAAGCCGATATGGAAGACACCTTCACCCTTGCTGTCGAGATGAATTCGCTGCGGTGAAGGATCGCCGTTCGGCTGGCACAGCTGCAGCTGAACGTTCGGCAAGTTGCAAATCCGATATTGCATCGCCTTGAAACCCTCGGGGCTTGGGACCTGCAGTTCTTCGTATTCGGCCAGCGGCGGATAGGACTCCCATGGCCCGATGCTTATGGAGTCATAGTAGGCCTGCGCCTTGTCGATATCGTGCACGACGATGCAGATGTGATGCAGCTTTTCGAAATTACCCATGTCGTCACTCCCCATTCTTCTCACTCCTTGATCGGGACCGTATAGTTCAGCACGCGGCGCCCCCCGTCGGGGTAGATCGTCTCGCCGGTGATGTAGGAAGCGTCGTCGCTGGCCAGGAACGCCACGACCGAGGCGATCTCGGCTGCCGTGCCGAGGCGCCCGAGCGGTGTACGCGAAAGGACCGCCCGTCTCATTTCTTCCGAATCGATGAATGTCCCGTCCATGACCATGTCCGTGGCGATGGTGCCCGGGCCGACACCGACCACACGGATGCCATGGGGAGCGAAGGCGACGGCCGCGGTGCTGGTGACCTGGTTCATGCCGCCCTTGGAGATCGCGTAGGTGGCGACGCGCGGGTTGGCGAGGCCCGAATTGATCGACGACATGTTGATGATGACGCCGCCTCCACCTTGCGCGATCATCTGGCGGGCTGCGGCCTGGGTGCCCATGAACGCGCCCTTCAGATTGACGGCGAGAACCCTGTCGTAGTCCGCCTCTGTGATGTCGAGAAAGTCCTGGACCGGAGCGATGCCGGCATTGTTGACCATGATGTCGACACGGCCGAACTTCGCCACCGCCGCTGCAATCAGCCCATCGATCTGTTCCTTCTTGCTGACATCCGTAACGACCGCCAGGACGCTGTCGGTGGTGCCGATTTCAGCGGCACATTTTTCTAGCTCCACGGCATTGATGTCGCCGAGCACGAGCTTCGCGCCTTCGGCCAAAAAGCGTTCTGCGCAAGCGCGTCCGATGCCGCGCGCCGCGCCTGTGACAACAGCCACCTTGCCTGCCTGTCTCATGTCCAATCCTTCGATCATTTGTAAGTCGGCCACCGTCTCAAGGAGTATGGGCCGAGCTTGGCTAGGGGATTCTCCCACCGAAGCCTAGCCTAGCGGATAACGAAGGGATTGGCGGTCTTGCCTGCGGTGTCTATCCACACCGTCTTGGTCTGCAGATAGGAATTGATGGCGTCCTGCCCGCTTTCGCGCCCGATACCGCTCCTCTTGTAGCCGCCGAAGGGCGCCATGTAGGAGACGGCACGGTATGAATTGATCCAGACCATCCCCGCCTCCATTGCGGCCGCGCCGCGCAACGCCCGGCCCATGTCGCTGGTCCATATTCCTGCCGCCAGCCCGTAGGGGCTGTCATTGGCAATGGCGAAAGCCTCTTCCTCGTCGTCGAACGGAATGACCGAAAGGATCGGTCCGAACACCTCTTCGCGCGCGATCCGCATGGTGTTGTTCACGCCAGTGAAGATGGTGGGCTCGACGAACCAGCCCTCGGCCAATTCACCCGAGGCCGGCTTGCCGCCGCCCAGCACGCAAAGCGCACCCTCGCGGCGCGCGATGCCGAGATAGGACAGCACCTTCTCGCGCTGGGCTTGCGTGGTGATCGGCCCCACCTGCGTCTCTTGCAGCGCCGGATTGCCCAGTCGAGCGCTGGCCGCCAGCGTTATGACGCTCTCCACGAACCGGTCGTGGATTTTGCGATGCACCAGCAGCCGCGAACCCGCGATGCAGGTCTGGCCACTGGCGGCGAAGATGCCTGAGATCGCGCCGTTGACCGCGCCCTCGATATCGGCATCGTCGAAGACGATGTTGGCCGATTTGCCGCCGAGCTCCAGCGTGACGACTTTTAGCTGTTCGGCAGCCGCCCGATAGACCGCGATCCCGCCAGGCTCACCACCGGTGAAGGCGATCTTGGCGACGTCGGGATGAGAGACGAGTGGCGCGCCGACATCAAGCGGCATGCCGGTAACGGTGTTGACCACGCCGGGCGGGAAGCCTGCCCGCGCAAACAGTTTCACGAACTCCAGCGTCGAGGCCGAGGCGTGTTCCGACGGTTTGATGACGACAGTGTTGCCTGCCGCCAGCAGCGGCGCGAGCTTCCATGTCAGGAGCAAAAGCGGCGAATTCCAGGGCACGATCGCTGCAATGACACCCAGCGGCTCGTGGCGGGTGAAAGCGAACATGCCAGCCTTGTCGATCGGCAGCACCGACCCTTCGATCTTGTCGGCAAGACCGCCGAAATAGCGGAACCATTCCGGGATATAGCGCAGCTGTGCCGTCATTTCGGTGAGCAGCTTGCCATTGTCGCGCGTCTCGATGGCGGCAATGCGATCCGCGTTCTCCGCGATCAGCTCAGCCAGCCGCACGAGCAGCTTGCCGCGCGCGGTGGGCGTGATCCCGGCCCACTCCTTCGACCGGAAAGCAGCCTTGGCGGAGGCTACGGCGGCATCCACCTCGGCCTGTCCATCGCGCGGAATCAGCGCCCAGGGCCTGCCGGTGAACGGATCATGGCTCTCGAATGTATCGGCTGTCGATTGCAACCGACCGCCGACCGTGTTCTGGAAACTGACCAGCGCCATATCGGTCCTCAACAGGTGGCAAAGCCCAGATGGGCGCGAAAGCGGTTCTTGACCTCGACCGCGTCGCGCGGCGGCAGCGAGCGCGGCAGGTTCTCGGCGGTGATTTTCAGCACGAAAAGGCGCGGACCGTCGGCCGGATGCCGAAGCTCTTCACACAGCGTGTCGACCTCCTCCAGCGTACGCAGCTCGGCGGTCTTCAAAAAACCGCAAGCGGCCGCGACCTTGTCGAAACCAATGCCCTTGCCGGTATGGCTGGACTGCATGCCGGTCTCGCCGAAATGCTGATTGTCGAGCACGATCAGGTCGAGATTTTTCGGCCGCGCCACCGAGATCGTCGCCAGCGAACCGAACGCCATGAGCTGTTCGCCATCTCCGGTGATCACCATGACCCGCTTCTGCGGCTGGGCCTGGGCAAGCCCCAGGCCGATCAGCGCAGCACCGCCCATGGCGCCCCACAGATAATAGTTGTCGTTGCGGTCACCGGCAGCATGCGCGTCGTAGCTCGGCGAGCCGAGACCGGTCACGACCAGGGCTCCGTCGCGGGCGTCAAGCAGCTTCTTCACCGCAACCCGGCGGTCCATCGTCGGTAAATTCATGTCGCTCACCACTTCTTCTTGCCGAGCAGCCGCTGCCCGATCAGCACGGCAATCTGCTGGTCGGCGTCGAAAGCCATCAAGGCTGCCTGCGCCACCGTCTCCACCAGGTCGGGACCGGTTTCGGCGCGCAGCACCCTGAGCCCGATCGCCTTCAGCGACGCCTCCGTCGCCTGCCCCATCGGCATCTGCCACGGGTTGAACTCGGCCCATTCGCCCCGCATCGTCACCAGGACGAGCAAGGGGAAGCGCGCCTGCACGGGAAGCGACAGCATGTTGATGCAATTACCGACACCGGAGGATTGCATGAGCACGACGCTCCGCTTGCCGCCGAGCCAGGAGCCCGCTGCGATGGCGATGCCCTCCTCCTCCGTCGTCAGCACATTGGTGACGACTTCGGGATCCTCACTGAAAAGGCGGATCAATGTGGTATGACCGGCATCCGGCACATAGGACATCTGGCTGATGCCGGCAGCCTTGAGCACCTCATAGACCTGATCCGGCCACTGCCTTTCAGACAAGGTCGGAGCGGCGGCAAGCGCTGCTGCTTCCGGAGGTTTTGCTTGTATGCTCGCCGTCACCTTGCATCTCCGAGATATTGGACTGGCAATAGACTAGCGCGCTTGACCGATGCAATCTTCGTCTCTTTCTCGTGATCAGATATAATGGTATTCGATAGCTCATGGAGTTATCGCAGCTACGCACCCTCATCCATGTCGCCGAACTCGGCAGCCTCAGCAAGGCTGCCGACCGGCTGCACATCGCGCAGCCGGCACTCAGCCGGCAGGTGCGCATGCTGGAGGAGGAATTGGGCTTTGCCCTTTTCCTGCGCCACGGACGCGGCATGGTGCTGTCTGAGCAGGGCAAGGAGGTGCTGGCGCACGCCATGCGCGTGATGGCCGAGATCGACGAGATCCGCGCCACGGCCACGCCCGCCGATGCGCCGCTAACCGGCGAAGTGGCCATCGGCCTGCCGCCCACCGTTGCCGACATTATTTCGCTGCCGCTGGCGGCCGCCTTCGGCAAGGCCCATCCCAAGGCCAAGCTCAGACTTGTCAGCGCCTACACCGGCTATCTGCTGGACTGGATGCATCGGGGCGAAGTGGACGTCGCGGTGCTCTACGACCCGCGCATGGCGCGTTCACTGCGCTCGCGCCCGCTGCTTCTGGAAAACCTCTTCCTGATCGGACCGCCAGACGCGGGGTTTTCAACCGTGCGCGCCGTATCGTTCGCCTCGCTCGCGGGCAAGCGCCTGCTGCTGCCCAGCATCAAGCATGGGCTGCGCATCATCGTCGAACACTGCGCCGCGGATGCCGGCATCACGCTCGATGTCGGCATCGAGGCGGACTCGTACTCAGCGCTGAAGGACCTGGTGCGCAACGGCCATGGCTGGACGATCCTGCCGCTCGCCCCTATCCATGCCGACGTGGCCGCGGGGCTGCTCACCGCCGCGCCGCTGATCGATCCGGTGCCCGTGCGCCGGCTGATCCTTGCCTACCCGGCGGACCGGCCTGCCTCGCGGCTGGCGCGGTTTGCCGGACAAGCGATCGAGGACATCGCCAAGGATCTTGTCGGGCGGGCCGTCTGGGTTGGCCAGCTTCTCGGTCCTCCGCCATAAGCATTTGAATTTCGTTATATCTGCTCACGCCTGCCTTGCATTGCGGATAGGGCGTCGAGGCGCGATAGTGAGGCCTGCAGCAAGACGAAAAGCCGGACAAACCTCATGGAACACTACCAGGACATTCGGGATGCCGTCGCCAAGCTGTGCGCCCGCTTTCCCGGCGAATACTGGCGCGCACTCGACAGGGACATGACCTACCCCGGTGAATTCGTCGCAGCGTTGACGGAGGCTGGCTGGCTCTCGATCCTGATCCCGGAGGCCTATGGTGGCTCGGGCCTGCCGCTTCCGGCCGCCGCTGCCGTGCTGGAGGAAATCCAGCGCGCCGGCTGCAATGGCGGCGCCTGCCATGCCCAGATGTACACGATGGGCACGCTTCTTCGCCACGGCTCGGAAGCGCAGAAGCAGCGATACCTGCCGAAGATCGCCGCGGGAGAATTGCGCCTGCAGGCATTCGGCGTCACGGAACCGAGCAGCGGCACCGACACCGGCGCGCTCAAGACCACTGCTCGCCTCGACGGCGAACATTTCGTGGTCAAGGGCCAGAAGATCTGGACCAGCCGTGCCGAGCATTCCGATCTGATGCTGCTCCTGGCGCGGACCACGCCGCTGAAGGACGGCATGAAAAAGACCGACGGCCTCTCCGTCCTCATCGTCGACATGCGCGAAGCCGTCGGCAACGGCCTCACAATCCGGCCGATCCGCACCATGATGAACCATGCCACCACGGAAGTCTTCTTCGACGATCTGCGCGTGCCGGTCGAAAACCTGATCGGCGAAGAGGGAAAGGGATTCCGCTACATCCTCTCGGGCATGAACGCCGAGCGTATCCTGATTGCCGCCGAGTGCATCGGCGATGCAAAATGGTTCATCGAAAAGGCAAGCACCTACGCAAAGGAGCGGCATGTGTTTGGCCGGGCGATCGGCCAGAACCAGGGCATCCAGTTTCCGATCGCAAGGGCCTATGCCAACATGCGCGCGGCCGAACTGATGGTGCGCGAGGCGCTTAGCCTCTACGAGGCCGGCAAGAACCCCGGCGCCGAAGCGAACATGGCCAAGATGCTGGCGGCCGACGCTTCGAACGAAGCCGCCAATGTCTGCATCCAGACTTATGGCGGGTTCGGTTTCGCCGAAGAATACGATGTCGAGCGCAAGTTCCGCGAGACGCGTCTCTATCAGGTCGCGCCGATCTCGACCAACCTCATCCTGTCATACCTTTCCGAGCACGTGCTTGGACTGCCGCGTTCCTACTAGGAGTCGTCCGTGAACGTCCTCATCGTCTACGCCCACCCGGAAGCAAAGTCCTTCAACGGCGCCATGAAGGATCTCGCCGTGGAGACCCTGACCCGCGCCGGCCACGACGTGGTTGTCAGCGACCTCTATGCGATGGGCTTCAATCCTGTCGCAGGGCCGGGCGACGTATCGGGCGAGCGTAACGATCCGGACTTCTTCAGCCTGCCGCGCGAACAGACCGCCGCCTACGAGGCCGGCGCACTCTCGGCCGACATAAACGCCGAGGTCGAAAAGGTGAAGCGGGCGGATTTCGTGCTGTTCCAGTTCCCGGTCTGGTGGTTCGGAATGCCTGCAATGCTCAAGGGCTGGGCCGATCGCGTCTTCGCGCGCGGTTTCGCCTATCTGCCGGGCCGCAAATACGACACCGGCATGTTCAGGGGAAAGCTCGCCATGGTAGCCGCCACCACGGGCACGTCGGCCGACACCTACGCGCCCGATGGCATCGACGGCGACATCCTCACGGTGCTGTGGCCGATCCACAATGGTCTGCTGCGCTATTCCGGCTTCGACGTGCTGCCGCCCTTCGTCGCCTATATGCCGGGCCGTGTCGGCGACGATGGCCGCAAGGGCTATCTGGAAGCCTACCGCAAGAGGCTCGAGGACATTGATGGCACGCCGCATCTGTTCTTCCACGCAGCCGAGGACTACGGCAAGAACGAGCGGCTGAAGCCTGGTGTGCTGGCGCGCTCGGGAGTGCAGCGCAATGTCTGACGGCGCCCGCCCACTGGAGGGCCTGTTTGTCGTTTCGATCGAGCAGGCCGTCGCCGCTCCGCTCTGCACGGTCCGCCTTGCCGATGCCGGCGCACGCGTCGTGAAGATCGAGCGCCCGGAAGGCGAAACCGCGCGTCACTACGATTCCGCAGTGGAGGGCATGTCGGCTTACTTCGTCTGGCTCAACCGCGGCAAGGAGAGCGCGGTGCTCGACCTGAAGACCGAGCACGACCTGGCTCTCCTGCGCCGGATGGTCGCGCGCGCCGACGTCCTCGTGCAGAATCTCGTGCCGGGCGCCATCGACAGGCTCGGCCTCTCGGCCGATACAATTGCGAAAGAGTTTCCTCGGCTGATAGCCATCAACATCGTCGGCTACGGGCAGGACACGCCCTACGCGGCCATGCGCGCCTACGACATGCTGGTGCAGGCCGAAAGCGGCATCTGCGCCGTTACCGGCACACCGGACACGCCGAGCAAGGTCGGGGTTTCCGCCGCCGACATCGCCACCGGCATGAATGCCCATGCAGCGATACTCGAAGCCTTGTTGGCGCGCGAGAAGACCGGGCGCGGCCGCATTGTCGAGGTAGCCATGTTTGACGCCATGGCCGACTGGATGACCGTGCCGCTGCTGCACTACGAATATGCGGGCCGTGAGACCCAGAGATATGGCCTGGCGCACGCTTCGATCTACCCCTATCGACCCTATGCCTGTCGGGATGGCAGCGTGGTCGTGTCCATCCAGCAGAACAATGAATGGAAGCGCTTCTGCACGCTCGTGCTGCAAAGGCAGGATCTGTTCGCCGACGAACGCTTCGCCACCAATGCCTGGCGGGTGGCCAATCGCACGGCACTCGACGCCGAGATCGAACCGATCTTCGCGGCAATCGACTGCGAAGTGGCTATAAACCGTCTCAACGAGGCGCAGATCGCATGGGGCCGGGTGAGCGCAATGAACGACCTGCCGCACCACAAGGCGTTGCGCCGGACAGAGGTGGCGCTGCCGGACGGCAGGCGCATCTCCGTGCCGATGCCGGCAGGGCGGTCGGAGGGGTTCGCAACGGTCCCCAGCGTTCCCGCCCTTGGCGCCGATACGGACCGGATCCGGTCCGAATTCGCCGCCTGACGAGGACCTGATGAGCCTGGACATAACCACGCTGCAGGAATGGGTTGGACGCACACACACGGTCGAGGACATTGTCACCCCGCGCCTGCTGGCCAGCTTTGGCGCCACGCTTGGGGACCACGCGGCGCAGACTGCCGAGGGCGCGGCCCCGCCAGGACTGCACTGGTGCCTGACGCCGGACATTGCCGCCATGCGTGAACTCGGACCTGACGGGCACCCGGCCAAAGGCGGCTTCCTGCCACCGGTGCCGCTTCCGCGCCGCATGTGGGCTGCCAGCGACGTGCGTTTCATGGCGACGATCCGCTCCGGCGACCCCATCCGCCGCCGCTCGACATTGACCGCCATAAAGGAGAAGCATGGCCGCAGCGGCCCCCTCACCTTCGTCACGGTCCGGCACGACATTGCCAACGATTCCGGTCCGGTGATCGAGGAGGACCAGACCATCGTCTATCGCGCCGCCGAAGCTGCTGCGGCGACCCCTGCCCCGCCGGCCAATTCGCCCCTGGCCGCATCGCACGAGCGCACGATCAACGTCGATCCCGTGCTGCTCTTTCGATATTCCGCGCTGACGTTCAACGGGCACCGCATCCACTATGACGCGCCCTACGCCACGACGGTCGAGCACTATTCCGGGCTCGTCATCCATGGCCCGTTGCAGGCGACGCTGCTGATGAACTTCGCCACCGCCATTGCCGGCACGTCGCCGCGCCGTTTCTCGTTCCGCGGCGTGCATCCCGCGACCGGCCCGCAGCGCCTGCTTTTGAGCGCAACATCCCGAGGCCAAGATGGCATGGCCCTCGAGGTACGGTCGGCCGACGGCCATGTGACGGTGAAGGCCACGGCGCAATGGTGAACTTCGTCATGCCCGTCGTGCCGCTCTTCGTGCCGGGCTCGCGGCCGGAACGGTTTGCCAAGGCCGACAGCAGCGGCGCGGATGCGGTCATTCTCGACCTCGAGGATGCCGTAGCCCCTTGCGACAAGGACCGCGCTCGCGAAGCGATTCTCGCCAATGCGGCCACGCTGAAATCCGCCGTTGTGGTCCGCATCAACGCCGCGGGAACCCCCTGGCACGAAGCGGACATCGACGCCGTGCGGCGCCTCGACGGCGTCTCCATCATGCTGCCCAAGGCCGAACGTCCGGAGGACGTTGCCGATATGGCCAAGCACATGGCACGCAGCGTTTCCGTCATCGCGCTGGTCGAGAGCGCCGTCGGTCTCGCCAACTTGCCGGACATATTGGCCACCTCTGGCGTCGTTGCCGTCGCCTTCGGCTCGGTCGACTTCTCGCTCGATCTTGGTTGCGCGCATGATCAGCTGATCCTGCTTACGGCTCGCAACGAAATCGTCTGGCGTTCGCGCGCGTCTGGCCGTGCCGCGCCGATCGACGGCGTAACGACCGACCTGAGCAATCCCGAAGTTACCGAAGATGACGCCCGCCACGCCATGATGATGGGCTTCGGCGGCAAGATGGCTGTTCACCCAAGGCAGATCGAGCCGATTCGCAACGGCTTTCGCCCGAGCGAGAACCAAATCACCTGGGCACGCGACATCGTCGGCGCAGCCTCGTCCGGCGAAGCTGTCCAGGTGAAAGGCGAGATGGTGGATCTGCCGGTCATCGAGCGAGCCAGGCGGATCTTGCACCGAGCCGCTTTGGTCTAAAGGGCATGCGGAGGAGGAACAGTAGATGAACCTGGACACCGCCGATTGGCCGACCGCCAGACTTTGCGCCTTCATCGCCGGACTCGACTTCGAGCAAATTCCGCCGCGCGTCGTTCATTTCGCGCAAGGACTGATGATCGACTGGCTCGGCTCGGCGCTGGCCGGCAAGGGCGCACACCAGGTCGAGATGATCGACGGCTTTGCGCGTGCCATGGGGCCGGCGGACGGCCCAAGTACCATCATCCCGACGCGGCGGCGCACAAGCCCCTATTTCGCAGCGATGGTCAATGCGGCGGCCTCCCATGTCGTGGAACAAGACGACGTTCACAACGGCTCGGTCTTTCACCCGGCGGCGGTGATCTTTCCGGCCGTTTTGGCGGTTGCGGAGGCTGAGCGGAAGACCGGCCGCGAAGTCCTGACTGCCTGCATCGCCGGCTATGAAGTGGGCATCCGCGTCGGAGAATTCCTCGGACGCTCGCACTACGAGATATTCCACACCACCGGCACCGCCGGCGCTGTCGCCGCGGCCGCGGCTATCGGCAGGTTGATCGGGTTGGACGCAGCCGGGCTCAACCATGCTGTCGGCTCGGCCGGTACGCAGGCGGCAGGTCTTTGGGAATTTCTGCGTGACGCCGCCGATTCCAAGCAGCTTCATACGGCGCGAGCGGCCGCCAACGGCCTGTTTTCTGCCTATCTGGCGCGCGATGGCTTCAAGGGGGCCGAGCAGATCCTCGAAGGGAAAAGAGGCATGGCGGCCGGCATGTCCAGCGACGCCGATCCGGCCCGCCTGACGGACGGGCTCGGCAGCCGTTGGGCAATCGAGGAGACCTCCTTCAAATGGCACGCAGCCTGCCGGCACACTCATCCGGCCGCCGACGCGCTGCAGTCTCTCATGCGCCGCGAAGGGCTCGGTCCGGACGACATCACCGACGTGGTGACCCATGTCCATCAGGGAGCCATCGATGTCCTGGGCGCGGTGGTCACTCCGCAAACCGTCCACCAGGCGAAGTTCTCCATGGGCACGGTTTTGGGGCTGATCGCTGTTCACGGCGTCGCCGACCTCGATGCTTTCGAACACCATGCACTTGCCGACACCCGCGTCGCCCGTTTCCGCGCGAAGGTGCGGATGGAACTCGACGCCGAGGTCGACACCCTTTATCCCAAGCAATGGGTCGGCAAGGTGAGCGTCACGACCGTTGACGGCCGCAAATTCAATGCCCGCGTCGACGAGCCCAAGGGAGATCCCGGCAACACCCTTTCGAAACAGGAACTGGAAGCCAAGGCTGTACGCCTCGCTGAATTCCGAGGCGGCGCCACCGCTGATGAGATGCGTCGCTGCATAGCCCGCATCTGGAGGCTCGGTCAGCCCGAGAGCACGGCGGAAATATTTGCTGAGAGTTAGCCCGCTATCGCGCCGACTGCACCCGCCCGAACGGATGGAGAATTGCCCGCGGCCGGTCGTGCTATGGGGCGTGCGCAGGAGCGACCACACTTGACTTCAGAGGCGATGTCAGCTTTCGGGAGATCACCCAGTGTCGAACGGCCGACTTGAAGCGCATTGCTGTCATTTGCGAAGATTGAACAAACGCTATTGAATTTGGTCGTCAATTGCGAACGAGCGCATCGCCCGGTGTTGTAAAGCAGTTTGACGATAATGGTGGGCCCGGAGGGCATATTAAAATCCTTCGTTTTGTTGAGTTTTTCGTGGGCCAGAATCTGAAAGCTTCCCGTATCGTTTCGTATGCTCCCGCGACCCCAAACTGCCGACCATAGCTGACCTCGTTTTACGAACGTTGGGAGCAGGGTCCAGAACGGCGGAAATGGGGCCGGAACCTGACTGGCAGCTTCGCGACTTCGGGATGGCCCTAGCGGACGTTTTACAAGTCTGGAATGTCCCATCGGAGACTCGACGACGTCGCTAGGCGAGAAGCGCCGAAACGCTTGTCCAATTATCCCCGGCCCGTTCCGCTTCGATCGCCTCATCAGGAGGCCTCTGGTCGCGCACCAACTTGACGATCTGTTAGCCATGGCAATTGTCGACTAGTATACTTAGCTGGAGTGTTCATGCTGAGGTTCTTGTCAGCGCGCCGCAGTCGCTAGAAATCCGGCCGGGCGCCATGCCACAGCCCGGCGCCAGCGAAGTGGTCGTTCACGTCAGCCGTGCCGGCATCTGTGGCTCCGACATTCACATCCTGCATGGCTCCAATCCGTTCGCCGTTCTATCCGCGCGTCATCGGCCATGAGTTCGCGGGCACCGTCACCGCGCTCGGACGCCATGTGACCGGCGTTGCCGTGGGAGGAGGCCGCGCGGTGGTCGACCCCGTGGTGTCGTGCGGCTATCCCTGCCGGATCGGCCGTTCCAATGTCTGCGCCAACCTCGAAGTGATCGGCGTCCATCGCGACGGCGGTTTCCGTAACTTCGTCGCCGTCCCGGCGCATAATGCCATTCCAATTCCGGCCGACATGCCGTTCAGTCTGGCGGCGCTGGCCGAACCGATTTCGATTGCCGCCAACGTCCTCGACCGCACCGGCTGTGGCTCTGATGATACCCTGCTGATCAGGGTGCCGGAACCGTCGGCGTCACGGTGCTGCAGGTTGGCAAAATGCATGGTGCCCGCTGCATCTGGCCGACATCGATGAAGCTCGCCTCGAGCGGGCGCTACGCTTCGGTGCGGACCGGGTGATCCACTCCGTGCGCGATCCCGTGCCGGCCGCGGTGCGCACGGAGAATGACGGTCTTGGCCCGACAATGGTCATCGACGGCGCCGGCATTCCCGCACTTCTTGACGAGGCCTGCCGCTTGGCCAGTCCGGCGGGCCGCATCGACCTGCTCGGCTTTTCGAATGCCCCGTCCAACCTCAGCCAACAGAAAGTGGTGCGCAAGGAACTGACCATCGTCGGCTCGCGCCTGAATCGCCGGCTGTTGCCACGCGTCGTCGAATGGCTGGCCGACAAGCGGCTCGATCCGCAAGGCATGATCAAGTAGCCTATAACTCATTGAAATTGCACTAAAATATCCTAAAATTCCAAAAGGGACCGACACTAGAGCCGTCAAAAAATTACGCTTTTGGTTTTAAAGGGAATTCGCCGCAAAGAATTTTCGAGGGTTCACCAACTATCGGGACCAATCGGGCGATTTTTGTACCTCACGACGTTCGACGGCCTGCCCAAGCCGTTTAAAGAAGTGCCGTCACCGCTCCAATAAGGCATTGGCATGGGCCATAACGATCGACAAGCAACCGGTGTCGCACACACCCTGCAGTTGGTGGTGTGTTGCGACCGCGCTGGCATCCACTCGATTCTTGCTGAAATTCCGGCTAGCTTGGCGACAGATGGCTCAATTTCTGGTCGGTGAATCACAATGAGACCGCCCGTCAAGAGAATAATGGGCGGCACCTTTGGTCCCGAGGCGAGTGCAATGGCGCACGAATGAATTCTACAACAATGCGCCGTGCGACGCCAGCGACCTTGCCCTTTCGTATGCGATCAAGCAATTGGCTATATGGGCAAGATAGGGGAATTTCACCTTTACCAGTCCGGATCGGAATCAAAAGGGATGATTTCTGCCGATTTTTTTGACATCGCTTTCCTCCTCGATCCATCCCACAATACAACAGGAAGTCTCTGCTCACACCCGCGCGGCGATATCCGCCACCCATCTAGTTCCGGACTCGCGATCAGAAAGCATATCTGAACGGCATTCCATAGAAGCAATATAAATTGAAAATTGCGGCCAAACCCAGGATGGTTTCGAAGCCGGCGGGCCACTCACGGTCTCAAGGCGAGAATTTAAGAGACGTTCAAGAATGACCCAGCACGCAGAAAACGCTCGAATTCTCATGTACAGCCACGACACGTTCGGGCTCGGCCACTTGCAGCGCTGCCGGACTATCGCGCATTCGCTGGTCGAGGATTTCCGTGGGCTTCAGGTGCTTATCATTTCGGGTGCGACTATCGCCGGCGCCTTCGACTACCGCGCCCGTGTCGACTTCGTGAAGATCCCCAGCGTCATCAAGTTGCGCAACGGCGAATACACCTCGTTGGAAAAGGACATCGATCTGCATGAGACGCTAAGGATGCGTCAGTCGATCATCCGCCACACAGCCGAGACCTTCCGGCCGGATATCTTCATCGTCGACAAGGAACCGCTCGGCCTGCGCGGTGAGATTGAGGACACGCTGTCCTACCTCAAGACGCGGGGCACCACACTGGTGCTTGGCCTGCGCGAGGTGATGGATGCACCGCATCTGCTCGAAGCAGAGTGGGCGCGCAGGGATGTGATGCGCAAGATAGGCCTGTTCTACGACAAGGTCTGGGCCTATGGCCCGCCGGATTTCTACGATCCGTTGACTGGCTTGGATGTGCCGCCGGCTGTCAGGGCAAAAATGAGATTCGTCGGTTTCCTGCAACGGAGCCTGCAGCGGAACCAGTTGCCCGGCCACCGGCCAGAGGGCGACTATATCCTGGTTACCACCGGTGGCGGCGGCGACGGCGCCGAATTGATTCACGACGTCATCGACGCTTATCAGCAGGATCCGAAATTGCAGCACAAGGCGCTGATCGTGCTTGGGCCTTACATGCCGGCTCGCAAGCGCAACAAGTTGCTGAAGAAGGGGGCCACGATCCCCTACATCAAGATTATCGAGTTCGACAACCGCATGGAAGACCTGATTGCCGGCGCCAAGGCGGTAGTGGCGATGGGCGGTTACAATACTTATTGCGAGATACTATCTTTCGACAAGCCGGCGCTCATCGTGCCGCGCATCGAACCCCGCCAGGAACAACTGATCCGCGCGCGGCGCGCAGCCGAACTGGGCCTCGTCGAAATGCTTTTGCCGGAGGAAGCCAAGGACTCCCAGCGATTTGCCGATGCACTGGTGGCGCTGCCGAATCGGCCTCGTCCATCCCAGAGTAATCCACATCTGACCCTGGAAGGGCTCCCTCATATTTCCGAAATCGTCGCGGAACTGCTCGACCGGCAGGCTGGCCCTCACCTTTCGGTTATTGAAGGCATGAACTGAGTTGCAACATCGCAAGATCGTCGTGGTTCTGAAGGGTTATCCGCGGCTCTCGGAAACCTTCATCGCGCAGGAACTGCTCGGACTGGAGCGTGCGGGGTTCGATCTGATACTCGTCGCGCTCAGGCGGCCGACCGACGCAAAACGCCACCCCGTGCATGACGAGATCAAAGCGCCCGTCCATTATCTGCCGGAATATCTGCATGAAGAGCCGCTGCGCGTGGTTCGCTCGCTTTCTGCTTGTTTGCTGCGGCCGGGCTTCTGGCGTGCACTGGGATCGCTGGCCGTCGATATGCCGCGCGACTTTACGCGCAATCGCGCGCGCCGTTTCGGGCAAGCGCTCGTGCTAGCGGCCGAATGGCCCGAAGACGCGGTATGGCTGCATGCGCATTTCGCGCACACGCCGGCATCGGTGACGCGCTATGCCAGCCAGCTTCTTGGTCTGCCCTGGAGCTGCTCGGCCCATGCCAAGGACATCTGGACTTCGGCGGATTGGGATCTGGCCAGCAAGCTTTCCTCGGCGCGCTGGACGGTAACTTGCACGAAAACCGGCTTCGACCGTCTGAAAAAACTCGCCGACGGCAACTCGTCAGTGCATTTGAGCTATCATGGGCTCGACCTTGATCGCTTCGGCATTTTCGGCGAGGCACGAAAACAGCATGACGGCTCGGCGCCGGACGAACCGGTTATCGTTCTGAGTGTCGGGCGCGCCGTTGCAAAGAAAGGTTACGACACCTTGCTGGAGGCCCTTGCCCTCTTGCCCGGTGATTTAGCGTGGCGTTTCGAGCATATTGGCGGCGGCGAGGAACTGGAACGGCTCAAGGCGTTGGCGCAAAAGCTCGGACTGGATGGTCGCATCTCTTGGAAAGGCGCGCTCGCGCAGGAAGAGGTGCTTGAGCACTACCGCCGCGCCGATATCTTCGCCCTGGCCTGCAGGATCACCGCAAATGGTGACCGCGATGGTCTGCCGAATGTTCTGGTGGAGGCGGCCAGCCAGCGGCTTGCCTGCGTGTCGACCGATATTTCCGGCGTGCCGGAGCTTTTATCGCCGGATGAAACCGGGCTGCTGGTTCCGACGGAAAACCCAATTGCCCTGGCACAGGCGCTGGAGCGGCTGATCCGTGATCCCGTGCTGCGTGCCCGCCTCGGCGACACCGCAGAGGCGCGCGTGCGCGGCAATTTCGATCACATAGCAAGCATTGGACAGCTCAAGGAGCTGTTCGAACGGGAGTGGCGGGCCGCCGAATGAAGCGGCTGCGCGCGTTCTTCTATGTCCAGCACCTGCTCGGCATCGGCCATCTCGCGCGCTCCAGCCGCGTCGCGGCGGCTCTGGTCGATGACGGGTTTGACGTAACCATCGTCACTGGCGGAGCGCCGGTCGCGGGGTTTCCGGGATTGGGGGCAATATCTGTAACCCTGCCATCTGTCACCTCCGGTGATGAAGGATTTTCCGGTCTTGTCGACCTGCAGGGCAAGCCCATCGACGATGATTTCAAGAAACGGCGTTCAGAGATGCTGCTGCAGGCATTCCGGGATTGCAGGCCTGATATCGTCATTGTCGAGGCGTTTCCATTTGGGCGCCGGCAGATGCGTTTCGAACTCTTGCCGCTGATCGAGGCCATCGACGCGGCGTCGCCCAGACCGCTGCTGGTGACGTCAGTCCGTGATATCCTTCAGGAGCGCGTCAAGCCGGGCCGAAACGAGGAAACGGTCGATCTCGTTAACAGGCATTTTGACCTTGTCATGGTCCATGGCGATCCGGCTTTCGCAACCATCGACAAGACATTTCCACTGGCGGGAGCGATCAGGGCCGAGGTTGCGTACACGGGGCTCGTTGCCGCGCCACCAGCGCCCGCGGCCTCCGAGCGTTTCGACGTTGTGGTGTCGGTTGGCGGCGGGGCCGCCGGAAAGAGCCTTGTCCGGTCCACCATCGCATTAGCGCGGAATGCCGACAACGCCTGGAAATGGTGTCTGATCACCGGCCCAAACCTGCCGAAGGACGAATTTGACGCGATTACACGCGATGCGACGCCGCGCCTGTCCATCTTCCGGTTTCGCGAGGATTTCGCCAGCTTGCTGACCGGCGCCCGCCTGTCGGTCTCGCAGGCGGGTTACAACACTGTCTGCGATGTCCTGCGCGCGCGCTGTCGCTCGCTGCTCGTTCCCTTTGGAGCCGGCGGGGAAACGGAACAGACGGTTCGAGCCCTTATGCTCGAAGAGCTCGGCCTTGCAACGGTGCGGATGGAAAAGGACCTGACGCCTGAGTGTCTGGCGCAAGCGATCGAACAGGCGCTTGCGGGACCGGCGCCAGCGGCGCATCGTCTCGATCTGGAAGGCGCCCGTCACTCTGCGCAAATCCTGCGCGAGCGGCAACGAACCTGGTCCTCGAAATCCTAACGCAGGTCGCATCTCGTTGGATTCGCGAAACGCGCTTCAAACAGTTCCAATCAGCATGAAGCGCGTATATTTTTTTGTCGGCAGTTCGCCGGAGAACCTGATCTCCCGTAGCGCCGCCATTGCTTCGAAGGCTGCAAGCGAAGCCACGCAGTTGATGTGCGTCGGCTCGCTGAAGTAATCGTTCGATTGCAGCAGCACATTCGTGCCCCGCGGAAGCAGGGCAAGCCAGGCACCCAGCTCGGCTATGTGTTCGCAGCTCGTATTGACCACTAGGTCGGGCCGCCCGGCGGCATAGTCGAGTGCGTACATATCTTCCGTCAGCGCCCGGAAGCGGTCGCCGGCTTCCCGGTTGAGGGTCCGGGCGACCGGCCCGACTTCCGGATCGATGTCGATGCTGTCGATCGCCGCAATGTCGAAACGGGCGTCGTTGAAAAGCATTGCCGGCAATACGCCGTACCATCCACCCAGCACCCATATACGCCCGAACCGGCCGCCGCAGCTTCCAAACAGCTCGTCGAGCGCCCACATCTTGCAAGCGACCTGCTTGTGGTTGAAGGCGTTGGCGATGTCGGCCGTCGGATGCTTGGCGATGACGCGCGCCAGCCCGGCGACGAGAGGGTGGTCGACATAGGCGGCAATTCCCCGGGCGAGATCCAAGGCTTGTTCGTGCCCGCCGGCATTGCGTGCTTGTGTGACATCCATCATATTCGTCCTCTATGTTGGGATTTCGGGCGACACAACGCAATATTGCCTCACGCGAGCCTGTTCGACTTGCGGATAAGACGATGCCGCCAGCCGTTTCGCCGTTGCACGGTGGCGAAGGGGGCCGATTGCGTCTGTCCCGACCAGCGGCGTCCATCCGCGAAGACATTGCCGATACATCGTTTGCCAGCAGGTGCTTTCACCGCCTGCATCCTCCAAACTGACAGTCGCATATGGAACCCAGCCTAGCCCGCTATATCTGGACGCACACCCGGAAGCAGCAGATCTGGATATTGATGATCGTCCTGCTTTCGATGATCCCATATTTCATGTCCTTCGACCTGCCGAAGCTGATCGTCAACGGCCCGATCCAGGGGAAGGGGTTCGAGCAACCCGGCACGACCCTGCCCTTCATGAGATTGCACTATAACCTGCCGTTCATTGGCGAGGTCCAGTTCTTCTCCGGTTTTCAGCTTGACCGCAAGGAGACGCTGCTTGCCCTGAGCCTTGTGTTCCTCTTGCTGGTCGTCATCAACGGCCTGTTCAAACTCTACATCAACACCTACAAGGGCCGCCTCGGCGAACGCATGCTGCGGCGTATTCGCTTCGATCTGATCGATCGTGTGCTGCGGTTTCCGCCGATTTACTTCAAGCGGGTGAAATCCGCCGAAGTGGCGACCATGGTGAAGGATGAGGTGGAGCCGCTGGGCGGCTTTATCGGCGATGCCTTCCTGCAGCCGGTGCTGCTCGGCGGCCAGGCGCTGACGGCCATGTTGTTCATCATGGTCCAGAACGTCTGGCTCGGAATGATAGCGGTGGTGATCGTGATCATCCAGATCGTACTCATCCCGCGGATGCGGCGGCGGCTGCTCGTGCTTGGGCGCCAACGGCAGTTGACGGCGCGCGCGCTTTCTGGCCGGGTTGGCGAAATCGTTGACGGCATCGGCGCGGTTCACGTCCACGATACGTCGAACTACGAGCGCGCCGACATAGCTGCTAGGCTAGGGCTCATCTTCAAGATCCGCTTCGATCTTTACCAATGGAAATTCATGGTAAAGTTCCTCAACAATTTTCTCGCACAGCTCACGCCCTTTCTGTTCTACATGATCGGCGGGTATCTGGTCATCGGGGGCCGGCTGGACGTCGGCCAACTCGTGGCGGTGATCGGAGCCTACAAGGACCTGCCCGGACCGATGAAGGAACTGATCGACTGGGATCAGGATCGGCAGGATGTCCAGGTCAAATATCAGCAGGTCGTTGAACAGTTCACCGTCGAGGATATCATTGCGCCGGGAATCGCGGCACTGACGATCAACGATCCCGGTCCGATGACAAACCCGCTGTCGGCGGTCGGTCTCTCCATGGCAGACGATGGCGGTGCAATGCTCCTCAACCGTGTCTCCATGCAGGTCAAGCCGGCTGAGACGGTGGCGCTGGTCAGCACCCCGACAGGCGGAGCGGAGGCGCTAGCAGAAGCCTTCGCGCGTCTGAACTGGCCAGAGAGTGGAAAGGTCGCTTCGGGCGCCGATGACCTGCTTGAACTCCCCGAAGCCGTGACCGGCCGGCGCATGTCTTACGCCTCGTCGGATGTTTTCCTGTTCCAAGCAAGCCTGCGCGATAACCTGCTCTACGGGTTGAAGCATGCACCGCTGACATCGGTGACTTATGACGGCGCCGCGGCAGACCAGCAGCGCTGGAATATGGACGAGGCGCGCCGGTCGGGCAATCCGGATTTCGACGTCCATAGCGACTGGATCGACTATGCTTCCGCCGGTGCTACCGGCCCGCACGACCTCTTTGAAGCGGTGCGCCGGGTGCTCGACGCGGTTCTTCTGTCGCGCGACATTCTGGATCTTGGCTTGCGCTCTTCGGCCGACCTCACGCGTCACACGAAGCTCGCCGGGCGGATCGTCGAACTGCGTGCAGCGCTGCGAACCCGGCTGGAACAGGAAGGGCTGCGCGAACTGGTGGTTCCTTTCGAGCCGGGCGCTTACAACACGGAAGCGACGATCGGCCAGAACTTGCTTTTCGGCGCCGCCGCCGGCCCCGAACTGGCCGACAAGGCTCTGGCGGCCAATCCCTACTTTGCTTCCGTGCTGAAGCAGGCCGGCCTCGACAGCACGCTCTACGAGATGGGCATGGAGATCGCCGAACAGGCGATCGAGCTGTTTGCCGACCTGCCGCCAGATCACCAGTTCTTCCAGCAGCTCGCCTTCATGAGCGCCGAGGAGATCCCCGCCTACGAGACCTTGCTGCAGCGGCTCAAGAACCGCCCCTACGAGGCGGTTTCGGAGGCCGACCGCGCCATGATCATCACCTTGAGCTTTGCCTATATCGAGCCCCGGCACCGCTTCGGCCTGCTGACCGACGAGTTGATGAGCAAGATCGTCGCCGCACGCAACCAGTTCTATGAAAACCTGCCGCCCGAACTGCACAACGCGATCGAACGGTATGATCCTGCCAAATACATTGCCGCGGCCACCGTCATGGACAATGTCCTATTCGGCCGTGTGGGAAACAACCATCCCGACGCCCCGGACCGCATACGCTCCATCGTCTATGACATTCTTGACGAGCTGGGGCTCTATGCCGAGCTTCTGGATGTCGGCCTGGACTTCAACGTCGGCGCCGGTGGAAGGCGGCTGACCGGCGGACAGCGACAGAAGCTCGATGTTGCCCGGGCTCTGCTCAAGCGTCCCGATTTTCTCATTCTCAACCGGCCGCTGTCGGCGCTCGACCAGCGCATTCAGGACAAGGTGCTGCGAAACGTGCTCGAGGAAGCCAGACGCGACGGCCATTCGCCGGCAATTGTGTGGGTCGTGACGAGTCCGGCAATGGCGATGATGTTCGATCGCGTTATGGTCTTTGACTCGGGTCAATTGGTGGAAGACGGTACACACGAGACACTTTTGGCAGAGAACGGTATCTTCAAGGAACTTCTGTCATAGTCTGGCAGACGCGAATTTAGGAAGGTTTGCGACAATGCTGCTCAAGGATGAAGTTGGAATGCTGCAACGCGTTCCCTTGTTCTCTGGCATTGAGCCGGCAAAGCTCAAGCTGCTCGCGTTCACATCCGATCGCGTGAATTACAGCGCCGGCCAGATTCTTTTCCGGCAGGGCGACGAGGCAGACGCTGCCTATGTCATCCTTTCAGGCAGGGCGGATATTCTGGTCGATTCCGACAGCGGGCCGATGAAAGTTGCCGAACTGCTGCCAAATTCGATTGTCGGCGAGATCGCCATATTGTGCAACAGCTCCCGCACTGCCACCGTCAGCGCGGCAAGTGATCTGGAGGCCTTGAGAATCCGCAAGGATCATTTCCTGAGGCTTATGAAGGAGTTCCCGGAAATGACCATCGAGATATTGCGGGTTCTTGCCGATCGGCTAAGCCATACGACCGCGGATCTGATCGACGCACGAAGCGCCTAGAGCTATGATGGGCGAAAGGTAGCATGGACGACGATTTTTTCCTGGTCAGATTTTGGGGCGTGCGCGGCAGCATTGCTGTATCCGGGCCAGAATTCGCTCGCTATGGCGGCAACACAATCTGCATTGAGATGCGATGCGGCAAGCATACGCTTCTGTTCGACGCAGGCTCTGGCCTGCGGCCTGCCGGCAAGGCGCTTCAGGCGTCGGATGTGACCGATTTCGACCTGCTTTTCACCCATTGCCATTACGATCACATCATCGGGCTGCCGGCTTTTGCGCCTATCTTCGACCCGAGCGTCAAGCTTACGCTTTGGTCCGGGCATCTTGCAGGACGCATGACGACCCGGCAGATTATCGATGAGTTCATACGGCCGCCGTGGTTTCCGGTGAAAATGAACGTCTGCAAGGCAAATCTCGACTGCCGCGATTTCGTATCCGGAGACGTGCTTCGGCCGCGCGAAGGGGTGGTGGTTCGGACCGGCAGTCTCACCCATCCGGGAGGCTGCATAGGCTACCGGATCGAATGGGGCGGCCGCGTCGTGGCGGTGATCACCGACACCGAGCACGAGCCGGACAAACTCGATCAGTCGGTGCTCGACCTGATCGAAGATGCCGACCTCGTCATTTACGATTGCACCTACACCGAGAAGGAAATGGAACGCCGCCGCGGTAACGGTCACTCGACATGGCAACAGGGCGTCAAGCTCTGTGAGGCGGCCGGTGCACGGGCGCTTGCGCTGTTTCACCACGATCCGACACGCACCGACGAGCAACTGGACGAGATGGAGAAGCTGGCCAAGGACAGGTTTGCCGGCGCTTTTGCCGCGCGGGATGGCCAGATGCTCAAATTCCCGGTCTCATCGCACAGAAAGCGCTGAGCTATTTTCCTTTACCCGCGTGGCGCCCGATCAATGTCCTGATCGGAAGCCATGCACAGGGTTCAGCCTGTGCGGTGACTGTCAACAATCGTTCGAGGAAAAGCCAGGCCGATTCATCATGTACAAGATGGTGGGTGAGCAGGCCGATCGGCTCGCCGTCGGATGCATGCTGCAAGTGTGCGATGATAGCCTGGACCAATACACCATGATCGCGGCAGCCGCACGTGCCATGCCAATCCATGATGTCGACATTGCTGTTGATGACCGCCAATGAAGCCGGCTTCGGCGGCCCATAGACTGACAAGGCCGCAAAACCTATCGATCCAAGGTCGGATACCACGCCGGCGTCGATCCTGTTCCAGGGCGGCACCAGCATCGGAACGGCACGTGCGCCGTGCAGGCCGGTTACTCGCGACAGTCCGCGAGCCAGATCATCGAGCACCGCCTCGCGTGGCCGATGCGCGCCGAGCTCCTGCTTTTTCTGGTCCTCGGGCGCATGAGTCCGGTGCGCCCAGCCATGGATGGCGACCGTGGCATGCGGGGCCTCGTCGAGCCGGGCGACAAGCTTCGCGTCGGTCAGGGCCGGAATGACGGCCAGAGTGACCGGAACCGCGAATTCACCGGTGAGGTCGAGCAGCCGATCAAGCGCAGGCGTCGGATACACGGCGTCGTCGTCGCGCAGCCAGAACTCCGCCTTGCGGCCCGCCCGTTGCAGGCGCGCCAGCTCTTCCACCAAGGGCTGCCAGATCGGATCGGACGTCATGAGACCGGGACCTTCGCAATAAGTTCGGCCAGACGCGCAGCTGCGCCACCGAGGGAACGTTCTTCGAGAACGAAACGCCGGGCTTCCGCGGCCATGATGGTTCTTTCGTCGTCCCGGGCCAGCAGCCTTTCAATGGCGGAAGCGAACGCCGCGACATCGCCCGGCGGGGTGAGAAACCCGGTCTGGCCATCCCGCACGACCTCCGGCACGCCGGCGATGTCCTGAGCCACCACCGGAAGGCCGGCGGCCTGTGCTTCAAGATAGGCAACGCCGTAGGCCTCGCCATAACCCGGCCAGACATAGATTCCCCCGGTATAAAGGACATCCGGCACGGCGGCAGGCTCGATCGAGCCGATCCATTCGATACGATCGGCGGGCAAGCCGGCGAATTGCGCTTCGACCTCGTCGCGAGCTGGCCCGTCTCCGACGACCGACATGGTCCAGGGCATATGGCCGATCAAGCCGAGCGCTTGCGCCAGCATGCGATAGCTGCCCAGTTTGTCGCCCGGGCGCATCATGGCGACGGTAACGAGGCGCGTCGGACAACCCCGTGCCGGGATTTCCCGGAATGCCGATATGTCGATGAAGGGCGAAAGCATACCGAAAGCGGCCTTGGGAATAGCATCCGCCAGTCCCTGACGATCCCTTTGGGTGAAGCAGATGTTCAGAGCCGCTTGTTCGATGGCTCGCGCCACCAATGCTTGGCTATCGGCCCACAAGCCGGCATTGCGTCGCCTGGAATAGGAGGCTTCCGCTGTCACATAGGGGACAGCAAAGGCCGACGCCAGCTCCGGCCCGATCAAGTCGGGCGCCTTGTAATAGGGATGGTAGGTGAACCAGAGATCGGGCTTGCCGTCACGATCCCAAAGCTTGGTCAGCCGCGCGGCTTCCTCTGCGGCCTCGATCTTGAGTGCCTCGAAACTTTTCGACTCCGGCTGGCGTAGATAGAAGCGCAACTCAGATGCCAATTCGACGCTATGCCCTCCGTACTCCAGCGCTTTGACAAGCATCCGTGCCATCTGGCGGTCGCCGGAGACAACGGGATGATTGGGTGACTTCAGCGGCGCGTAGAAGGCAATTCGCATCGCGCGACCCTATCATCGGAAAGCCTGCGCAAGTCAATTTCCAAGCGTGATCGACTTCACCTTCAAGTCGTGGAATGTGCTATCTGATGGCCATGGAAACAGCTGTCGCGTCCGACCCTTTTGTCGCTTCTTTGCCGGTCTTCGCAAAGTTCGAAAGCGTTGCCGATATCGATAACTATCGGCCCCTCCCCGATGGCTGGGCGCTGGCCACTGCCGACATTGTCGGCTCGACCAAGGCGATCGAGGCGGGGCGCTATAAAACCGTCAATATGGCCGGCGCAAGCGTCATTTCGGCGCTGCTCAATGCGCTGGGTCGGCAAGATCTCCCCTTTGTCTTCGGCGGCGACGGCGCACTCGTGGCGTTTCCCGGCTCGGCGCTGGAGATCGCCCGCAACGCGCTGGCGGCCGTCCAAAGATGGGTGGCGGACGAACTGGGCCTGACCTTGCGCGCCGCGATCGTGCCGATAGGGGACATAAGGGCGCAGGGCCTCGACGTTCGCGTGGCGAGGTTCCAGGCCTCCGAAGCGGCCTTCTATGCCATGTTCGCCGGCGGTGGCGGCAGTTGGGCGGAAGCTGAGATGAAAGCGGGGCGCTACCGCATCGATCCTGCGCCGGTCGGCGCGCGGCCGGATCTGACCGGCCTTTCCTGCCGTTGGAACCCGATCGAAGCACGGCATGGCGAAATCGTCTCGATCATAGCCACACCGGGGGCGTCGCGCGACTTGCGCGGGTTTCAGTTTCTGGCTTCCGACATCATCGCCCTCGCCGGCAGGCAGGAGCGCGATGGCCACCCGGTGCCGGTGGACGGCCCGGGCTACAGTCTGCTGCCCGCCGGCCTGGATGTCGAGGCGCGGGCGATGGCCACGGCAGGATGGCGGTGGCGGTCGAAGCTGTGGATCGTGTTCCTGATGACGCTTACGGCTGTAACCGATCGATTTGGCTGGACGATTGGCCGTTTCGATCCGAAGGTCTACAAACGCGAGGTGGCCAGCAATTCGGATTTCCGAAAGTTCGACGACGGCTTGAAGATGACCATCGACGTTGACGCGGATGTGCTGCATCGGATCCAAGACCGGCTGAAGCAGGCGGAAGAGGCGGGCATCTGCAATTATGGCCTGCACCGCCAGAAGTCGGCCTTGATGACCTGCCTCGTCATCTCGCCGCTGCAGCGCGATCATGTTCATTTCATCGATGGCGCCGCCGGCGGCTACGCGATGGCTGCCGCAAGCCTGAAGGCGAAGGCGCCGGTCTGCTGACTGCTTGCGGAAATCGATTTCCGCAATATGCCCTCACTCATGGTTCTTGGCACCGGTGAGCCGCGCCATGGGAGCGGGTAGCCTGTCCGAATTGACGGGAAAGCAGATTTTTGGACGCCTAACGATCAACATATGACCGTCTTCTGAACCGGATTTCGAGGTGCGTCGCGCAAGTCGGCGTGATCGGACCGAGCTATGTCGGGTTGCCGCTGTCGGTTGCGATCGCACGCGCCGGGTTCCCGGTTTCCGGCTTCGACATCGAAGCCCGGAAGGTCGATGCCTGAGCAACGGCCAATCCTACTTGAGGCAGTGACGTCGACAGCCGTGCCGGCCGGGCGGTTCCGCACCACTGCGGATTTGCCGAACTAGCCGTCTGCGATGCCATCATAATCTGCGTTCCGACACCGCTGACGAAACACCGGGAGCCGGAGAGGATCCCCGAAGGATCCGATGCTGTCGTCGTGGCAACCTACCACGACGCGATCGACTATCAGGCGATCGCTGATCACGCTCCTCTGGTCGTCGACACACGCAATGATTTTGGCCGCCTCGGGCTGGTCCAAGCGACAGTGGTGGTGAAGGCCCGACGATGTCTGAGACGGCGAATTCTTTGCCCGATGTCAGGATCGAGATTGCACTCCGCCGGAAGCCTCGCCACATAGGGTTCCAGGTGATAGATGCTGTTTACGCCTGCTTCCTTCCTGCAAGGAGTTATTTAGGAAATTCTTCGCCGGCTTTCGTCGCCGAAGCCGGCTTCACTGCCTTCACTTGTGTGGCGGATCAAAGGAGATGGCTCGTCTTCGACGGGTTTGAGATAGCATGAGCACAGCGCAAGCAGAAGTTTCCACCATTCTCATGGATAAAGTTGCCGACTGGCTGAGCCAATCGGCGCTGGCGGGCAACGACCTGGAAACATTGGTAAAGGGCTTTTGTGAACGGTTGGCTGCTGCCGGCCTGCCGCTGAAGCGGGTGCATTTGAGCTTTTCGATGCTTCATCCGCTCTATGACGCGCTTGGTTTTACCTGGCTTCGCGGCCAGGGCCTGGAAGTGGAAGGCTTCCGCAGTGAGAACGGCGTTCATTCCGACAGATTCCTGACCAGCCCATACTACCATCTGCTCAGCAACAAGCTCGACCACCTGCGGCGCCGGCTTGACCCCTCGGTGCGGTCGGAGTTTCCTGTTTTCGACGACCTCAGGCGTATGGGCGTCACCGATTACATGGCATTCGTGCATCCCTTCAACGGCGATACCAGCCAGGGCATGATGGGGTCGTGGTCGACCGACAGTGCGTCTGGCTTCAGCGACGGCATGATTTCGGCGCTATTGCGGATCCAGAACTATCTCGCTATCGCCACCAAGATGGCGGTGCTCACCAAGCTCGCCGACAACATGATGACCACTTATCTTGGCGGCGACGCCGGCAGACGTGTGCTGGACGGCCAGATCAAGCGCGGCGAGGGTGACACAATCCGGGCCGCACTGGTCATGGGCGATATGCGGGGGTCGACAAGGCTTGCCGAAACCTCCGGTCGCGAAATCTACATCGATACGCTGAACCAGTTTTTCGATGCCATCGCTGCACCTTTCAATCGCAAAGGCGGGCAGATCATGAGTTTCCTGGGGGATGGCTTCATCGCCGTCTACCCCTGCGAAAGGCATCGCTCGCAGTCCGAGATCGCCTGCCAGGCTGCTCTTGCGGCAGCGCACAAGGCCAGCGCGCGCATGATGGAGCTCAATCTGCGCAGAAAGGAGCAGGGGTTGGGCGACATAAAGTTTGGTATCGGCCTGCATGTCGGCAATGTGATGTTCGGCAACGTCGGACTTACCGACCGGCTGACATTCTCTGTCTTCGGCTCGGCTGTAAACGAGGTCCAGCGTCTCCAGACCCTGACCAAGAAATATCCGCACAGCGTTCTCGCCAGCAAGGACTTCGCCAGCTATTGCGGCGACAACAGTTGGCTGACGCTCGGCACGGAGGAACTGGCGGGTATCAAGCAGAAGCTGACGGTGCTTTCACCCGATTTGTCGGGTGCTCTCGCGCTCGATGAAGACGCTGCGCCGATTCAGGACCGGATATCGGACGCCGAGCAGGTCATGCTGCTTCATCGCGATGCCGCGCGGTTGTCGGCAAGCGACCGGAGGAAGCTCCAGTAACCGACACGATCCGGTCCGAAAGCCTTGGTGTGCAGCCCGGTCGCCGGTTCCGTCGCGGAATTCGATTCGAATCCAAGTTGCTCTAGGCTGGCAATACGCTAGTCTCGCTTTTTGGGTCTGCCGCCCGGCAGACTGCCAGAGTGGGGCTGGTGTGAGGATGAATTCGGGCATTGATCTGCTGCGGATCGAGGATCTTGGCATCTCTTTTGCCATGATCGGGGGACCGTTGCATGCCGTCAGACGCGCAAATCTCCGCGTCCTGCCCGGCAAGGTTACCGCGCTTGTGGGCGAGTCCGGTTCCGGAAAATCGGTTCTCAGCCAGGCAGTGATGGGCATTTTGCCGAATACGGCCCACGTTCGCGGCCGTATCCTGTTTTCTGATCCTGAAAAGCCTGGCACGACGCAAGACATCCTGCAGATGCAGCGTGACGGAACCGAAATCCGGGCGTTGAGAGGCAGCCGCATCGGCAAAATCTTTCAGGAGCCAATGACATCGCTCTCGCCGCTGCACACGATCGGCAACCAGGTCAGCGAATCCTTGCAGATTCATACGCCTATGGCTCGGGCGGAGCGCAAGGCGCGGACCGAGGAAATGCTCGGCCTTGTCGGCTTCCCCAATCCCAAGCGCGCCTACGACATGTATCCATTTGAACTTTCGGGAGGATTGCGGCAACGCGCCATGATCGCCATGGCGCTTATCTGCCGGCCTGCTTTGTTGATCGCCGACGAGCCGACGACGGCGTTGGACGTCACCATCCAGGCGCAAATCCTGCAATTGCTGCGCGGGCTTCAGACCAAGCTGAACATGGCGATGCTGCTGATCACGCACGACCTCGGCGTGGTCGCCAATGTCGCCGACGAGGTGGTGGTCATGTACCATGGCGAGATCATGGAAATGGGGCCTGTCGAGGCGATATTCCGCCGGCCGGGCCACCCTTACCTGAAGGGCCTAATGGCAGCCGTTCCGCATTTCGACCTGAAGCCCGGTGAAAGGCTAAAGGCGCTCCGCGAGGTGCCGGTGAATGTCGGGAACCTGCTCGGCAAGCAGACTGCCCCGGCATCGAAGGGGCCAGACGACATCCTGCTGTCGGTAAGGGATCTGACTAAGACCTTCACCATCCGCAAGTCAGGATGGTTCAGCGGGGGTCATCAATCCTCTGTTCGCGCCGTGGACGGCGTGAGCTTCGACATCAGGCGGGGTGAGTGTCTGGGTCTGGTCGGCGAAAGCGGCTGTGGCAAAACAACCGTCAGCAAGATCCTCATGCGGGCCATTACCCCCAGCGGCGGTTCTGTGATCTTCAACGGCCGCGATGGACCGACCGACGTCCTGGGCGCAGAGGGAGATGCCCTGCGCATATTGCGCGCGAAAATCCAGATGGTCTTCCAGGACCCGGTTTCGTCGCTTTCACCTCGCATGACGGTGGAGAACATCTTGAGCGAGCCGCTGGAGATCCATGAGCGTGGCAATGCGGCGTCCCGACTCGCCACGGTCAAGAGCCTGATGCAGGCAATCGGGCTCGATCCGCGCTTCATCAAGCGTTATCCGCACAGTTTCTCCGGCGGGCAGCGTCAGCGCATCGGCATCGCGCGCGCATTGGCGCTGGGGCCTGAACTCCTGATCTGCGACGAGCCGGTTTCGGCGCTCGATGTCTCTGTCCAGGCGCAGATCCTGAATCTTCTGAAGGACCTGCAAAAAGAACTGGGCCTGACCTACCTGTTCATATCCCACAATCTGGCGGTGGTGGACTACATGGCAGACCGCATCGCGGTGATGTGCGGCGGGCGTATCGTCGAGCTTGCGCCGCGCGAAATTCTGCTCAGGAAACCAATCCACCCCTACACGCGCTCCCTGGTCGCCGCGGTACCTTTCCCCGATCTCGACCGGCCGATGGATTTCAAGACGCTGAAGCTCGGCGGCGCCTCTGACACCAGCGCATGGGGACCACAATTCCGCGAAGAAGGCGACGAGGATGTCCTGGCGCCGCTCGATCTTGGCGGCGGCCACCTCGTGCTGGCCCGACGTTCGGCCGATGTCAGCGAGTTACGCCATTGATCAGCCGTCGCACCGTCCTTGGCGTGATGGCTTCGGCACTCCTGCCGGGCACGTCGCGCGCTGGCGACCTGGAGCCGGAATTTCTTCGGCCGCAGCTGACGGCCAGGGCGCTGCCAGCACTCACCGAGCGCCTGCCCAAGAGCCCGCGCGCCTTGAATCTCGCCACGATGGGCCGGCAGCCGGGCCAATATGGCGGCACGCTGCGTACGATCATCGGCAGCCAGAAAGATATCCGGATGATGACGATTTACGGATATTCTCGCCTGGTCGGCTACGACGAAAAGCTTAGCTTGCAGGCCGACATTCTCGAAAATTTCGACGTCGCGGATGATCGCATCTTCACGTTCAAGATACGGGAAGGACACAAATGGTCCGACGGCAGCCTGCTGACGCCGGAGGATTTTCGCTATTGTTGGGAAGATGTCTGGCTGAACGATGAGCTTTCGCAAGGCGGGCTCGCCCCGACCCTGATGGCGGACGGCAAGCCGCCACGCTTCGAGATCGTCGATCCGTTGACGGTGCGCTATAGTTGGGATGCGCCCAATCCCGACTTCCTGCCCAAGCTCGCTGCCGCTTCGCCGATATCGCTTGTTCTGCCATCCGCCTATCTCAAGCAGTTCCACAAGAAATATCAGGATCCATTCCGGCTCGCCGGCCTGATGAAGGAGAACCGGACCCAGAAATGGACGCTCCTGCATATCCGTATGTCGCGGCAATATCGCCCGGAGAACCCGGAACTGCCGACGCTCGACCCCTGGCAGAACCGAACCAAGCCGCCGGCCGAGCAATTCATCTTCGAGCGCAACCCCTTCTTTCATCGGACAGACGAGAACGGCCGGCAACTGCCCTATGTTGACCGAATCATCATGAATGTCAGCTCATCGGCGATCATCTCCGCGAAGACCGGGGCGGGCGAGAGCGACCTGCAATGCATGGGAATTGACTTCAGCGATTACTCCTTCCTGAAGGACGCGGAGAAGCGCTATCCGGTGAAGATGCACCTGTGGAAACGCACACAGGGTTCTCGGCTGGCGCTGCTGCCGAATCTGAATTGTGCCGACCAGGTGTGGCGTGGCCTTCTGCGTGACGTGCGCGTGCGCCGCGCACTTTCGCTCGCCGTGGACAGGCGCGAGATCAATATGGCCGTGTTCTACGGATTGGCGCAGGAAAGCGCCGATACGGTTTTGTCCGAGAGCCCGCTCTACCGGCCGGAATTCGCTAAAGCTTGGGTTGCCCATGATCCCGACCAGGCCAACGCGCTGCTCGACGAGGCCGGGCTTCTGGCACGTGACGATGACGGCCTGCGGATACTTCCCGATGGACGCTCTGCCCAGATCATCGTGGAAACCGCCGGCGAAAGCACGCTGGAAACCGACGCGCTCGAACTCATCACCGATCACTGGCGAAAGATCGGCATCGCCCTGTTCATCCGGACTTCGCAGCGCGACATCTTCCGCAGCCGCGCGCTTGGCGGCCAGATCATGATGTCGATGTGGTCGGGCATCGACAATGGCGTGCCGACCGCCGACATGAACCCGAGTCAGTTGGCCCCCACAATCGACGATCAGCTGCAATGGCCGCTCTGGGGTGCTCACTACTTGTCTCATGGCAAGATGGGCGAGGCGCCCGATCTTCCTGCAGTGATCGAGTTAATGGTTTTGCTCAAGCGCTGGAACGCATCGACCGAAGCGACAGAGCGCGCCGAAATCTGGAATTCGATGCTGTCGATCTACACCGATCAGGTGTTTTCGATCGGGACCGTGAACGGAACGCATCAGCCGATTCTGGTGTCCTCACGGCTGCGCAATCTGCCTGACAAGGCGCTCTTCGGCTACGATCCGACCGCCTATTTCGGTGTCTACATGCCGGATACATTCTGGCTTGGAGAGTCCTGAGCGTGCTTCGATATATTGTCTGGCGCATTACTGTGATGGTTCCAACGCTGCTGGTGATATCAGCGCTGGTGTTCACGATCATCGAACTTCCCCCCGGCGACTATTTCGACAGCTATGTCGCCGAGCTTCGGGCACAGGGCGAAGGGGTGGATTCCGATCGCATCGAGATGATGCGCAAGGAATATGGTTTCGACAAGCCGCCGATCATTCGTTACTTCTATTGGGTCGGCGGGATGCTGCACGGCGATTTCGGCTATTCCTTCGAGTATGAGTTGCCGGTTCGCGACGTCGTCGGGGACCGAATGTGGCTGACTGTGCTGGTTTCCTTCGTCACGATCATCTTCACTTGGCTCATCGCCTTTCCGATCGGCATGTACTCCGCGACGCATCAATACAGTTGGGGCGATTACGGCCTGACCTTTTTTGGCCTCCTAGGCCTTGCCATTCCGAACTTCATGCTGGCGCTGATCCTGATGTATTTCGCCAACATCTGGTTCGGCACGTCCATCGGCCATCTCATGGACCCGCAATATCTCAGCGAGCCGATGAGCTGGGCCAAGGCGAAGTCGATACTCTCCCATCTCTGGATCCCGGTCTTGATCATCGGCACCGGCGGCACGGCAAGCATGATCCGGCGGCTGCGCGCCAATCTGCTCGATGAGCTACACAAGCAATATGTGGTGACCGCGCGCGCCAAAGGTCTTCATCCGTTCAGGGCGCTGGTCAAATATCCGCTGCGCATGGCGCTCAATTTCTTTATTTCCGACATCGGCTCCATCCTGCCGGCCATCATCTCCGGCGCCGAAATCACCGCGATCGTGCTGTCTTTGGAAACGACCGGGCCGATGCTGATCAAGGCGCTGCAAAGCCAGGACATGTATCTGGCGGGGTCGTTCCTGATGTTCCTCGCCTTCCTGACGGTTATCGGCGTCCTGATTTCCGACCTGGCGCTGGCGCTGCTGGATCCACGAATTCGTTTGCAGGGCGGCAGCACCAAATGAAAACGGATTCGCCGCTCCCCGCACCGAGTGCTCCACTAGAACACTATGTTTCCAGCGCGCCCTTTGACCTGCAGTCGGTCGAGGCGATGACGGTGGAGCAGTCGAAGGTCTTTCAGGCGTCGCAGTTGCGGCTGATGTGGTGGAAATTCCGCTTGCACCGGCTCGCCCTTGTATCCGGCATATTCCTGGTAGTGCTTTATTTCGGGATATTAATCTGCGAGTTCCTGGCGCCCTACAACCTGCACACGCGCAACATGGACTACATCTATTCGCCGCCGCAGCAGGTGCACCTGTTCCACAACGGCCAGTTCGTCGGGCCGTTCGTCTATGGCCGCCAGATGACGCTGGACATGGACACGCTCAAGCGGAACTACATCGACAACCAGGACGATGTTCAGCGGCTCCGTTTCTTCTGCAAGGCCGATCGTTACCGGTTCTGGGGCCTGATCGAAGGTGACAGGCATTTTGTCTGCGCTGCCGAAAACGGTCAGCTTTTCCTGGCGGGCACCGACCGGCTGGGGCGCGACGTGCTCTCGCGCATGATCTATGGCGCACGCATTTCACTGACAATCGGCCTCGTCGGCATCAGTTTCAGCTTCCTGCTGGGCATCGTCATCGGCGGACTGGCCGGTTATCACGGCGGTATCTTCGACCTGATCGTTCAACGAATAATCGAAGTTCTGCAATCGATTCCCAGCATTCCGCTATGGTTGGCCCTGGCGGCGATCATGCCGATAACCTGGAGCCCAATCCTGATCTATTTCGGCATCACCGTCATCCTCGGAGTGCTCGACTGGACCGGACTGGCGCGGGCCGTGCGTTCAAAGCTTCTGGCCTTGCGCGAGGAAGATTACGTTCTCGCCGCGCAGTTGATGGGCGCCGGAAGCAGCCGCATCATTAGGCGGCATCTCATTCCCGGCTTCATGTCGCATCTGATCGCGACGGCGACGCTCTCGATTCCTGGCATGATCCTGGGCGAGACGGCGCTGAGCTTCCTCGGGCTCGGCCTGAGGGCGCCGATAACCAGCTGGGGAATCCTGCTCACCGAGGCGCGCAGCGTCAGCGTGATCGCGTTCTATCCATGGCTTCTCCTGCCGATGCTCCCCGTCATTCTCGTCATCATGGCGTTTAACTTCCTCGGTGACGGCTTGCGGGACGCCGCAGATCCCTACAAGTGAGGTCGTTATTTTGCCGCGCGCCGTGCCGCCTATTCCACCCGGTATGAATCTTGCCGGCTGCCTGTACGGTTGTTGCAGTGTTCATCGTCCGCCTCTATATGTTCCGACACGTGATCGAGTTTGGCACTACGCCTTCGGGATACACCCGTGAACAGTTCGTGTCGGAGGCATTGCCGATCTTGAGCTGGTTCAGGACACACAAAGCATATGAGTCGCCTTGAGAATTTCATCAGCAGGATGACCGCACAGCGCGACATTCTCGACCAAGTCTGCGTCGAGGTGGCGAAGATGGAGGGGCTTGTGCTCGAGCTCGGCCTCGGCAACGGACGGACGTTCCACCATCTGCGCGAGCGCCTGCCCGGGCGCCGGATCGTGGTGTTCGACCGCGAAGTCGGTGCACATGCCAGCTCAATTCCCGAAGCCGAAAACCTCGTGCTCGGCGAAATACGCGAGACGGCCCGCAAGTTCATTGGCATCGAAGCCGCCCTTGTTCATGCCGACATCGGCACCGGCTATGACGATCGCGATGCAGTGACTGCTACCTGGCTTCCCGATCTGATTGCGAGCCTGCTTCGCGTCGGCGGCTTCGCGGTCAGTGGCACGCCGCTCGATCACCCGCTGCTGCAACGCCTCCCGGCGCCGACTTCAGAGCCCGCCGATCGTTATTTCCTCTGCAAGCGCGTGTGAGCGGCCGAGAGCCCTCATCTTTTCACGCAAACGATGCTCTACCGCAATTCCAAGGGAAAGTGCTAGGCGCTTTTCCCGAAAACCGTTACACTTCCTTGGAATTGCTCTGGACGGCCCAATTGCTCAGGGGATTGTATACACCGCTATCTCCCGCTCGATGCCGCGCAGCGAGACTTCGTGAAGCACGGGCGTCAGAGCGTTCCTGCGCAACAGATCGGCGGTGAGATTGTCGTCGACCACTGCACGGGTGGCGAAGATAGCCTGTGCGTTGGCCAGGTTCTGGACCCGTGAAGCAATGTTGACCGTCTGGCCGAAATAGTCCTGTCGCTCGTTCATGGACACGGCGATGCAGGGGCCGGCATGGACACCGATCTTGAGCAGCAGATCCTCGCGCCCGCTTCTGTCATTGAGCGCACGCATGGCATCACGCATCCTGAGGGCCGCAGCCATCGCGCGATCAGGCGTCGCGAATGTCGCCATCACCGCATCACCGATGGTCTTCACCACCGCGCCTGCCTCCGCCGCGACGATCTCGTGCAGAACCTGGAAATGCACGTGCACGAGATCGAAGGCTGAAAGGTCGCCCACCCGCTCGTAAAGCGCGGTCGATCCGCGCAGGTCGGTGAACAGGAAGGTGAGGCTGGTGATCTTCAGGCGCTGGTTGATGTCGAGCGTATCCGTACGATAGAGGTCGCGGAACGTCTGGTTGGTGAGCAGGCGCTTGGCGGTCAGAAAAGGCCGGCGTTTGCCCAGGAGATTATGCAATGCCTCGCCGGCGATGAAGACTGCCGGCAGCACGCGGGTGTCGGTCCTGTTTTCCAGCGAAATACGCAGCGGACCGGGTAGCATTTCCAGTGTCTGGTTCTGGACATGGTCGCGGTCGAAAGCCAAAGACAGGCTTCGCCGCTCTTTTGTTGGTTTGCCCTTCGCGTCGATGAACTGCGCTGAATGGGTGACCGGCTCGAAGACGATGATGAATTCGGGCGGAAGCTGTATAAGCAGGACGGCCTTTTCACCCGGCGCCAGCTCGATATCCTCCAGCGAGAACGCTCCTATGTTTTTCGCCAGATCCTCTTCCGGCAGATCGACGCCGGATCCCCAGTAAATCTGGCGAAAATATTCCACCAACGGCAGTTCGTGTGGATTGTGGGCGGCAATCCTGCGCACGCGAGGGCTGACGGTGAATGTCACCTCGACCATCTCATCAAGGGTCGGCGAATAGCCTTCGGAGCATAGCGCGCAGGTGTATTCGTCCTTCTGCAGGGTTTTCAGCGTAGCGTTGGTGTCGAGCACGCCGCCACAGCCGGGGCACAGAACATTCCATGAAATGTCGAAGATGCCCACCCGCGCCGCATGGAGGAAGGCGCTTATGGCGCGTTCCTCGTCGAGGCCATGCTTGCTGGCGAAAGCCGGCACATTGATGCGGCAAAGTTCATAATCCTTGCCTTCCGCGATGGTCCGCCGGATCGCGTCGATTGCCTGGAGATCGACATCGGTTGATTGCCGCAAAAGCGAGAACAGATCCTGAATTTCGGTCATCGTGCAGGCTCCGGAAAATGCGCCCCCTAGGTGGTTCACCGGAACCGGTCTTTGTTCCGAGCGCTCCATCTTACTTCGAAACGGATCGTACGGCCATTCGAATGGCAAAGCCCGCGCGACGGTTCAATTTCCGTCGGGATTTTCACCGATCGCAAGCGGCACTATGGTGAGTCCATGGGGTATTCATCTTTGGGACTTTCTCCCGCGCCGACACCCGGCAACCCGCCATTTCCCGCGGCCCTGCGGCTTTTCTCGGCGGGGGTCATCATCGTCCTGATCGTCGGCGCCGGCCTGTTTTTCGCGCCTGCGCTGGTCAAGCCGCGCTGGCCCTGGGCCGTCACGCCGTTCAATGCCCGCTTCCTCGGCGGCTTCTACACCGCCGAAATGGTCGTGATGGCGGCGCTGCTGGTCTGGAACCGCTGGTCGCCAGGCAGGCTCGTGCTTGTCATGGCCTTCATCTTCACCGTCATCGTGTCGGCGGCTTCGTTCTTCAGTCTCGGCTATTTCAACTTCGAGCGCAAAGCGCCCTGGCTCTGGTTCTTGGTCTATCTTGCTTCGGTCGCGGTATCCGGATCGTTCCTTTGGCGGGCCAGGGGCCGTCCTTCCGCAAAGGGCGTGACCTTAAACTCTGCATGGCGCGGCTACATGTCGATGGAAATGGTGATCATCGGGCTCTATGGCGTCGGTCTGTTGCTGTTTCCCCTGACATTCGGCGGCTTCTGGCCGTGGCCGATCGACGCCTTCCACGCTCAGGTCTACAGCGCCATCTTCCTCGCCGGAGCGGGCGGCACATATCTCGTCAGGAAAAGCGCGCCGCGCGAAGAGCTGCTGGTGCTCGGTCTGGCGCAGTTTCTGGTCGGCTTGTTTGCCATCCTTGGCCTTGTCATCACCGAGGCCGCAGTGCACCGGATCGACTGGACGGCGACGGGAACATTGTGCTGGCTCGCCCTTTTCGGCTGGATCGGAATCAGCGGCATCTTCAACTCTACGCCGTCTCCTGGTACTTCAGCGCGCAATCGGCATCATAGGATGATGAGATGGCTGGATTTTCAGATGATGTCCGGTGCATCGTGCCGGGCCCATTGCCTTTGCCGGGAAAGCCATGACCAGCACGACCTCGCCATTCCCAAAGAAAATCCAGCCGCAACTCCGGGCCATTCGGCCAAGCGATGCGGAGGCGCTTTGCGCCATCTTCAACATGCCGGGCTTCCGCTGGGGCACGCTCAGGATGCCATTCGAGATGGTGGAGCAGGTAGAACGGCGTATCGCCAAGTCCGGCCAGGAAACCACCTGGATCGTTGCCGAGCTGGACGGCAAGGTCGTCGGCCATGGCAGCCTGGTCGTGCAGGGTTCGCCGCGCCGTTCGCACATCGGCGAGATCAATATCGGCCTTGACGATGGCTTTGTCGGCAAGGGTATCGGCTCTGCCATACTTGGCGCGCTGCTTGACGTGGCCGACAACTGGCGCGCCCTGAAGCGAGTCGAATTGACCGTCTATGCCGACAATGAACCGGCCATCCGCCTCTACACAAGCCACGGCTTCGAGGTCGAAGGCCGGCATGTGAAGGCCGGCTTTACCGAAGGGCGGTATCACGACCTTCTGAGCATGGCCCGGCTGCGGTTCTGATGACCACGGACTTTGATCCGACCCTTAAGGCTCCGGTGGATGTTCTGGCAGTGCTATCACTGCTCTGCCCGGAAGTCGTGCGTGACATCGAGCAGAACTGGAATGCACCGGTTTCCGAATACGCCCGCCATCTGTGGCGGCCGGTGGCAAGGCCTGCATCGAGTCCGGCGATCGCTGCCCGTTCGATCCTGCTTGATATACTGCATCAGCGCCTTGATTTGATCATGCAGCCTGAAGAGGTCGGCAAGGCCCTTGAAGAATTCGACCACAGACCGGTGATTCAGTCCGGCCTCCACTGCCTGCTTCTGATGGACCGGATCACCTTCGATGCCCTCCTGTTTGCCTGGCTCGGCGCGGTCGAAAACGGGCTGTCGGCCTTCGTCGGCTTCATGGGAACGACGATGACCATGGAGACAATTGGCCGGGAGGGGCCGGGATGGCTCGATGTCGGCGACGACAAGGTCAACTTGTTTGGCATGGGGCGCCACAAACTATGCCGCAAAAGCGCCTGCGCGGCCGGCCCGGTCACCCTCAACAAGCGGGCGCTCGAAGCGGTGGGCGACGAAACGGATGCCAGCCGCTGGCTGGGCACACTGCTCGCCAGCCAGGACAAGGTGTTTGGAACCGCCGCCGATGCACTGACAGAACTCAACGAGGATCTGGTCGCCGATTGGGATCGTTCCGGCATGGCTCGGCCGGTGTTCATCGATGACCGGCTCGCGGCTTCCGTCGTGGCGCGGCATCTGGACCATGACAGCAGCCTTCTTTCCAAGCTGCTCCTTGAGCCCGCAAGGCGTCAGCGTCTCGAACGTACCCTGCAAGAGACCGAATCGAGCCCATTTGGCAGATTCCTGCCCAATGCCACGGCCTATTTCTGGGGCATTCGCGAGGAGCGCGTGCGCAAGCTCGTCCTCGAGAACGGGCACCTGATCGAGCCTGAAAGGCCGAATGGTCTTTCCATCCCGTTCGAGCGGGCGCATCTCAAGCAGGCGCTGCTGGACGGCGTGCTGCTGCCGAACTTGTTCCTGACGTTCCTCGTTCTTGCCATATTGCCGCGCGTGCGGGTCGTGGGCGGCCTGAGGCAGATCGGTTATGTAGCGCTTTTCCATTCGATCCTGCTGGCCGCGCTGGATGAAACCGCGCCGGAAGAGCGCGGTCTGGCTGCCGAGTTGCAGGTTCGGGAAAATGCCTGGGGCACCCGGGTCATCGATGAAAAAATGTCGGTCCGCGAACAGGTTGCCGGCCTGCCGGCAGGGAGGCTGTTTCCTGACCTGCTCGGGCACTACCGTTCGCACACCTTTGCCGAGACGACCGACGACCTGAAACTGGTTCGTGAAAACGCCCGATGGCGCAAGATAGGCCGAGCCTTTGGCGTCTGATCCGGGCCGCATGCCCTCATTTGTCATTGCACTATTCCGGCCTTGCGGAGCCCGTCGACCGTGAGTTCGATATCGGCAGGGTTCTTGTAAGGCAAGACTTTGCGACGGTATTCCAGCGAATAGTCAGGATTGACGCGAGCAGTTCCTGCCATGCCGCCACGCGTGGGGAAAACGGCCCAGATGGCCGTAACTGTCGTTGCGAGCCAGCCCCAAGTCGCCCAATGAGGGTCACTAGAGCGGTTCACGGCTTGATGGAATCGAAGGGGATTCCCGATTTGTCTGTTTTGTGATTCAAGATGCTGGCTGGAGTGGAGGCC